>JAHDFT010000016.1:0-17196 GCA_020628015.1 Bacteroidota bacterium | reverse complement strand
TCTATAATCAACCAATTGGGATTGACATTTTGAAAAACAAGATAGTGTTTTTCTCCTTTTTCCATAAATTCTTTAAAAATCACTTTATATCGTCCTTCTTCTAAGACCTGAACCTCCTTTACTTTTTGGTAATCTGCTTGTTTAGCTGTTGTTTTTTGCTCAATAATACTTAATTTCTCCTGATCTTTTCCAAAATAATGTACTAGTGGTGCATACAAACTTTCTAAGGTTTTAACATCCTTATTATTGACCGCCCTACTCCATTCCTTTGCTTTCAATTCCAATTTCACCTTATTCAATCCTACTATATCTACATTTCTAGTAGTAGGTTCTTGTTTTTTTGTATCTTTTTGACTTAAAGTAGGTTGGATTTTTTGATAGAGATGATACACCTGATAGCCAATAATTCCAACAAATAAAATAATTAATAATCCTAGAAGGACATTCAACCAGTTTATTTTAGATTTACTAACAACAACCTCTGGTTCGACCCAGCCCTCTTCCTTAATTTGTTTCTGTGTCTTTTTTTGATTGACAAATAATTTATGATCGTAATTCCGTCTAGTTTCTGCATTACTAAGCACCTCATAAGCCTCCACCACTTCTTTGAAACGCTCTTCAAAATAGGGGTCTCCTTCATTTACATCAGGATGAAATTTAAGCGACAATTTGCGAAAAGCAGCTCTAATTTCCTCCTGTTGTGCTGTTGGAGAAACCCCTAATATATCGTAGTAGTACTTCATTATTGCTTATCCTTCACCTTTAATTTTCTCCTTCGCCTACTGGCTCTGCCGAAGTACTCAAAAAGCCACAGTTTTGATCTTGATTCCATTGTACATATACTGGAGATTCATTCCTTAGAATGTCAATTACTGTATTGAGCATATGTAATGGCAGATGGATTTTCATATAGTTTTCATTATCATCTTCTGGTAAGGCTTTTTTAGCAGGAAGAAAGGATAAATGAGCTACCATTTTATTATTCTCATCAAAAAGATGGATAATCGCCCCTATTTTTTGTCGGCCAAGGCGAACGGCATAATTTTTAATTTTAGGCATAAGTCGTGGTTTTTTGTTAATTGCATTTATTCACAAGAACTAGCTTTCCTATCCATTATAAGGAACAGTCAAAAAATAATTGTACCATTTTGATTGATAAATTTACCTCTATACTTCGTTAAAAAGCCTCGCCGATGCCCTGCATCGCCTACGTTTTTTGCCTCGTCTAGTGATAAATTTACCTAACCAAAATTTGTACACTTATTTTTCACTCGTTCCTAATACACATCCTCAATAATTTCTCCTCCGCAATTTAGTAAATGTTCTTTTGAGTTTTCTAGGAATCTCCCAAGACCAATCTACCTCAGAGTAAACGATCTGTCTCAATGTTTCTAGGGAAAGTAAGCTTTTTTCAAAATTAGGAGATTTTGGAGAGCCATTGAGTAAAATATTGCCTGATTGATGTAAAAACCAAGCATGTACTTCTCCATGATCCCTTAATAAATCGTATTGTGGGAGTTCATTTCTACTCTCTGCCTCTACCAATCGCACTTTTTCCGCTAATCTTTCAAAAGACATTTTATTGAGTGGTCCTCTTCGTTTGATCAAGATAGAGGTGGCACCATTACTTGGATTGCGGTAAACCACCAAATCTCCTTTTGATTTAAATCGAGATACTTTAATGACCATTCCATTAGAGGACTCAATACTCACAATATCCGCCTTTCGGATTCGCTTGACCACCGCTTTTTCTTGAAATTCTTCCAAAGCATTGAACCAATTGAATTCCCTTTTTAGAATGGCATCCAAACAAGTCTGAAAAATGAGATAGACTTGCTCCATATCTCCCTCATATTTCTGATAGGCTCCAATTATAATGGACTTTAAGGAAGCAATTTGATCTGCTTGCTTACCAGAAAAGGCATTGTCTGGTTGATTTTGTAGGCGTTGATACCAAGTAATGATATTTTGCCAATGATCCTTTTTTTCTTCCTCAATATCCACATTATGAGCCGCTAAATACCGTTCTATCAGTTGAATGAGTATTTGATAAATAGACCTTTCTAATACAGGGTTTGCAGCATAAAAGGGAATATTATCTAAAATCAGAATTCCCTTTTCCAGCTTAGTAGTCGAATCCTGGACATATTGTAATTGTAGCCCTAATAAAATAGTATGTAAAGATACTAGATGATGTAAAAAATCTTTAGAATATAGGCTATGGATGCTGGTATCATGCAAACGAGTATACTCAATCAATTCTCTCCAGCTTGGATGCTCCAACATTTGTAAAGCCTCTGCGACCAAATCGGAAGCAGATCGGTCTCGCTTTTGGTTGTCTGAACTACCATCTACTGGATGGGTATCAAATCGTCCACCTCCAATATCTAGTGCCAAAATCCCTTCCTCTTCCAATTCCCAAGCCGTTTTATTATCAGGCAACTGTCCTGCTGGTGCAAAAATCACCTCTGCTTCACCTGCACCAGGGAAAAAAGCATTTCCAAAACGGCGCATCAACAACACAGCAAGCATGGCATCAAGATCTGGACTATGATGAGTCAATATTTTTTGTACAACAGCTTTCAAATTGCTTATTTATATTTAAATAATGGAAAAATAAATGACAATATGTATTAAGAACAGCGAAAAAATAAATTTTTATTTTACTTGGTCAATTTGTCCATTTAAAATTGTAAACTTATTTTTCACCTGTTCCCTATATAGCTTGTATGCTTACTTTTCTCCGCTCGAACATACGAAAAAAAAACAAAAGATCGTAATGTTCAAGTCATTGTAAGCAATATGCAAGCTATTTATGTAATTAAATTAATGGTATAATAATTGGAAAAGTATAAATTAAAAAAAAGCTTAACAAAAAAATCAGTAACATAAAAGCTAAAAAATCAAGCTTCCAATTTTAACTTCTTCTTTTATAAGGCATTGTTATATTATCCTTACTTATACTTAAATTCCTCTTTTTGAAAATACCATAGCATATTATCTTTAAATTATAATTTAGGAACAGTCAAAAAATAATTGTACCATTTTGATTGGTAAATTTGACACTTATTTTTCACTTGTTCCTTAAATGATAGATCAAATTCATTTTTTAAGCTACCACTAAACCTCATATCCTAGCAAAAATTACTCCTAATTCGCCTCAAACATCATTGCTCCAAGAATAAGTTCAGTTTATATGAATATAAAACAACAATAACAATTACTTATAATCCACACACAACTACTTTCCGTTTACTCTTCCTTCAACTAATCCTCAATAACAATTACATAACTACTATATCCCCCCTACTATTTTCCGCAGCAAATCGTTAACACATTACTCAAACTACAAAGTTGACTCTTATGAAAAGACTGTACCCCAGTTATGTAACTATGAGCAAGGCTTATAGAGGCTTATTATTAGGATGCTTATTTTTCCTAGCATCAATTCTATTGGCATCTGCACAAGGTAATATTGTAGAGATGGTAGATCTCCGTAATGTTAGTGGAGAACCTCAGCCTGATAATATTGTACTGTGTGCCAATTCGGACACCGTAGCTATAATTGTGGCTGCATCAGCTATTGCTAGTGATGGAACACTAAGCATCAATTTTCCTGATCATGTACAATGGAATGGTTATGCCGCAGTTGTAGATCAAATGGGTAATACTACTACCCCACTCATTGTTAATGCAAGTGCATCAACACCTGTATTTAATATTCCAGATATAGATGACCAAACCTATTTTAAGTTCTATTTTACAATGAAAGCAGATTGTGAACTCATTACAGATTTACAAGCTCAAATTCCAGTAGAATTAACCTACACCATCAATTATTTAGATGCCAATGGAGTCAATCAATATGATAGTTATACCCCATTTCAGGAATACAATGCCTCCTTTTTTATTCCAGTCGTCAATATTCTTAGTGTGACTCCACAAACCAACTATATAGCAGCTGGTCAACAAGTTGTTAGAGATATTGTCATTAGTCAGGATGGAATCAATGCCTATGTAGATAATGTGCTTTTTAGCAATGATTATGATGGGGCGAATATGAATTTAATCAGTTTGGAATTGGATGGTAATTTGGTGCCTGTTGCAGATTATACAGATAATGGCAATAGTTATGAATACTTGATCAACTTAGCTAATTTATTATACGAAGGACAAACCATTACCATTAGAGAGACTTTTGAGTTAACGGCTACTTGTGAAGGCGCAAATTTTTTACATAATTATAAAGCTAGTTACATCTGTACAGATACAGGAGTAGAATGTCCAGGTTATGGAAAAATAGGGGTAGACATTATTATACAAGGAAATAGTTATCAAATAGATTGGGTACAATCTCAAGATACTTATACTTTTTGCAATCAAACTCGCCCAACTTTTACCGCAACTAATGTTAGTACAGGTGATCCAGCTACTGCGAATATATCTGATTTGGAAATAATCATTCCTTATGATTTTGAAAATTGTGTGCCTTTTGACTTTGATAATGTGACCGCTGCTGGTAGTGATGGAATAGAATATCCTGTTGCAGTGACACTCGATTCTATAGGCTATTACAATAATTTTTTCATTTTTGTCTATGATTATTTTTGGACCATTTCACTAGCAGATGCCAATAGCACTCAATTAACAGGCTCTAATGCCTTACAAGACTTAGACGGAGACGGTTTTGCAGATGATCTTGCTCACAATGACTATATCACCTTCTATTTTCCTAATAATACACTAGTAGAAGATGCCATTTTTGATGCTACTGAATGTGCCAATAGCAGAGCATCAGGAAATAGTTGTAATAGTTCAGCTACACAAAGACAAGTAAACATTTCTTTTTCTGCCTGTGGTTCTACTTATACACAGACAGAAACCTATGACCCTACCTTCTTTATTATGGGTACTTCTAGCGACAATACCCCTCCATTACCTTGTGGTGGTGGTACAGCTCCATTGAGTTACTGTTTTTGGTTAGATACTAGCCCTAACATGGAAGAATGTGCAGATGGTAATGCTATTTCCTTATCTATTGCAATGCCAACAAGTTTCGGAAGCATCGCATTTATGGGCAATACCTTATCTGCCTCAGAATATAATTATGATGCAGCTAATCAAATTTTAACCGTCACACCAACTAATGGGAATATCACTTATAATGATCCAAGCACCAACAAAAACATGCATTGCTTTACGATCAACGATGTTCTTATTCCTTCTGCTACCAGTTACTCTTTTCCTGGAGAAATAACCTACACCTGTTCAGATAATACGACAGGATGTACTGAATCAACTTCACTTTGTGTCAATAGATTTTTATCTGCGAATGGTTGTGGTGGCGGAACCTGCCCAATTGTCACCACTTCTTTGACCACAGAAAGGTTATCTACTACTACTGGCTGGACAGATGAGACCATGCAAAATCACATTGATCCAGCAGATATGGAGCAATATGTCTTACCTTGTGATAGCATTCGCTTAACCACTACAGGTAAATTAACTCGTGATTTGATTGCTAGTGATACGTTGATGTTATTGCTAGGTGATGGAAATTTTGTGGCAGTTAATTATACTGATATTAGTAATCCACAAGCAACTTTATATGATGCGGCAGGAAATGCTGTTGCTTCTTGTGGTGGTAGTGATATTGTTATTCAAAATGGACCATCTTATATTGTCTACCTAGGTAATCCTACTGGTACAGCTTATAGTGATTGGATCATTGATCTTTCTTGTTTAACAGATATAGCTCCTGCGTTAGACGATTATACCATTAGCTTTTCAGGAGATTTTAAAATGGGAGATAATGACTACTGGAATGTTACAGATCCTTCTTATACTTCAGGGCCGTTTGCAAGTGTTGCTCAATGGATTATAGAAGATGATGCAGGGACGTTCTTACATTGTCCTACAATTACTAACGAAGGCTGGGAATACTTAACCGATAGTGCTTTACCTGTTTACAATACTGAATTTTATAGCCAAACAACAGGCATTAATTCGGATGCTTGCCAATTAACCAATACCGCTTATATTTATAATCGTTTACCTAGTAATGTAAGCTTATTCGATGATGAATATCGGCCATTCGTTTATTATGATTCTTTGATGCTCAAAATAAAAACGGGTTATCAAACTTATAACTTTAATCCAACTTTTGATTTTACTTTTCCTAATGGCACAACAATTAATGGTGTCGTTCCTGATGTTAATTGGGTGGATACCGTTGGACAATATACCATTGGTCAGCCATTCCCACCTGTTCATCCTTATGTCAATAGCTATTACATCATCAAAGACAGAGCTATCCTAGACCAATTTTATCTAGCAGACATCAGCGATCCCTTTGCATTACAAATAGATTTGACTTTAGATTTGCCAGATAAATGTGAAAGCGTTTTTGATGATAAAATTATATTTGCCTATAATATTCATTATCGAGATGACTGGTATGCTCATGAATGGTGTCCCGATGATTGTGTAGATAACCGAACTTTTAGTTTTCGGGTGAATGGGGTTCCGAATGATGAGGCTAGTGGTGATTTTAACAACTATGTCGATTACTCCAATTGGAATCGCCAAGAACCACAAGTCACCTTCCAAAATACCCCTATTATTAATGCGGGTTCTTCTACCGTAACCTTTGATTTTCAGGTTTGTAATACCCTTTTTGATGTAGGTGATGCTTTCAATAGTTGGATTGGCTATCAAAGTGATGTATTTACTTATGAGGTAATGGACATTATAGATTTAGATAATGGCGGAACGAGTATAGTAGGCTATGACTATTCTCATTTAGATGGGAATTATAACCTAGGCTTGATTGAGGCTGGTGATTTGGCTTTTGGTGATTGTAGAAATTTCCAAATGACGGTTAGATTGAGAACTTGTGATCCTACTGATATTCTTTTCTGGGTGGGCAATCATTGTCAACGCTATCCTGATGATCCTAGAGATGGCACCCATTACCCCAATCAACAAATTGAATGGACAGACAGCTTAACCGTCTGCTTTCTAGACAAAAGTGGATGTCTTAAAACACCAGAGGGTCTTGTTTGTCCCAATATCTGTTCCACTTATTTCCCTAATTCACTAGACTTAGAATACAATTGTTTTGATATGACTGGTGTACAAAGGATTGAAGTCTTGCCATCAGAACTACAAATCAACATCCTAGAAGAGCCTGATTATTTGACCCCTCTTTGCGATACTTCAGAATTTATTTTTGAGGTAAAAAGTGTACGAGATGGGGCAGTTGGCTTAGTAGATGTCTATGCTTATTTACCATTAAGTGGCGGCATTTATTTTGTCCCTAATAGTTGGGAAATGATTTATCCAGCTGATCAGAACTGGGCAGATCCAAATGTTTATACTTCTATTCCAGATTTTGTACCTACAGGAAATCCCAATATCAATGGAGAAGAGTTTTACTTCGATTTTTCTACACTAGTAACAGATCCACTAGAAGGTATTACAGGTCCTACACCAGAAGGCAATCGGGTTTATTTCAAAGTCAAAGTATTTACCGATTGTAATTACGAAGCTGGTGGCTTTATCAAATTCTTTGCAGAGGGAACCAATGGCTGTGATGAAGTTATAGAAACAAAAATTGCAGCTTCTGATCCTTATTATGTACAAGGTACTGACCCTGCTCAATTCAATGAGTACATCACCACAATGGAGCAAAGCACTCCCAATGAATGTACCAATCAAAACACCTTTGCGGTCAATATATTCGATTTGGCACCGCTACCAGTACAAGCCAATGAGACTTTCTGCTTGACCTTTCCACCAGAGTTCACTTATATTCCTGGTTCATTTGCCCCTTCTGCTCCAGCTACTTGGCCATTCAACCCAAGCACGACAACTACTACAGATGGATTAACCAGAGTTTGTGTAGACCTTCCAGAAGGGCATACTGGATTCATGCAGGTGACTTTTGATGCTGAAAACAGCACTTGTGAAGGCATGTTTGCATTAGAAATTATGTCTCAAACGAATTTAGATTGTTATGATACCGCTTGTGAATTGGATGTCATTACCAATATTGGTCGAGAATATGTCATTAATATTGATCCTTATTATGAAATCGTTGATATTGATGCTAGTATTTATGCCGACCCCAATTGTAGTGGTGAGCAGGTTGATGTTGATGTCACCATAGCCAATAATTCTACTGTAGATATCAATGGCAATACCACAATCAATGTCTGGTATGATGCCAATACTAACGGTATTGTAGACCCTAATATTGATGTTTTAGCGGCTGGTACCGTATATACCAATTCGATTCCAGCAGGTGGTCAAATCATGGAGAACTTTAACTTCCTAGCACCTTATGATGCAACCTGTAATTTATTATTGGAAGTGATGGGGGATGAATGTCCTTGTCAAAGTACATTTGAACAAGTCATCATCACCGATTTTGGCCTACCAGAAAGCCTGACACAAGACAATATAGATTGTTTTAATGATGGCTCTATTAAAACTTCCTTTGGACCATTTGAACTATACGAAAGTTGTATACTAGAAAGCTATGATGTATCACTAAATGCTCAAATCATAGCAGGTGATTATGTAGATTTTACCTTCTCAGATCGTGGAGATGTTGTTTCAGTCTCTATGGATTATGGTACTAATCCACCAAATTTTGTAGCAGCAGAAATATACATTAATATTGACAGAGGTTGTGGAGTCTTCACAGATACCATTAAAGTCATTAGAATTAGGAATGACTTAGATGTAACAATTACTAGTGAAGTTGTAGAAAATTGTGAAGATGGGCCATTATGTTACCAATTAGATGCTCAAATAGCAGGCTTTGAAGGTGTAGCTGACTATATCTCAGGAGTGAGTTGGTCGCCAACAACAGGACTTAGTGCAACGGATGTACTCAATCCTATAGCTTGTCCAAGCGTTGATACAGAATACACCTTAAGCATATCCATTGTGAATGAACTCATTGGTGCAGGCTCCGATTGTAGCTTTGAAGCCAGTTTTCCAGTTGTTGCTCAAACCAATACTTATGAATACAATATAGAATTAGGGGACACATTATTTACCTGCCCTAATGAAGTAGTTGATTACAGCTTGGTATCCAGCATTGCACCAATAGCTGGCGCAACTTATACTTGGTCACCAAGCATCGGACTTAGTAATCCAACGATTGCTAATCCAGCATTCACAACTGCTACAGATCAGACTTATACCTTAACCGTCAATCTACCGAATGGTTGTGAAGCGACAGATGATTTGGTCATCGCCATTTATGATTTACCAAAAGCTGGGGAAGACATAGACACTTTCACCGCTTGTATCAATGGTTCAGCAGAAGAAACCAGCATAAATCTTAATGACCTATTGGAAATGGACGCAACAACAGGTGGTACCTGGTCTGCCATTAGTCCTCCTCCTGGTAATAGTTTTGATCCTAGTACCAATACCCTCAATTCCGCAGGATTAGCAGAAAATGTCAGCTACACTTTCCAATATGTAGTCACAGATAATGATTTACCTAATGCTTGTAATACCGATACGGCACTATTTACAATCACTACGATTACCTGTGTCTGTCCAACTCAACTAGATAGCATTATCGCTGTTCCGAGTCAAATTTGTGGAAATGATAGCATCTTCGACATTAGCATTAGTACAGATAATACAGTAGCTAATGCCATACAATTTATTTATAGTACCACAGCAATGACTGATCCTTATGATGGTTCCCAAACAGGTATTCTAGGAACCACAACAGGAAATGGGACAACTGCCAGTTTAACAGGTGCTGCTTTACCTGCCAATCACGGCAATACCACTATTGATTATTACATCTATGCCATTTATAATCCTACACCTAGCAATTCAGCTTGTTTGCTATGGTTGGATACTGTGATTAGTGTGCTGCCTTATCCTAAACCAAGTCTTTCGGCTACAGGTGAAACAACTTTCTGTGAAGGCGATAGTGTAGTACTAACTGCTTCAATAGGTTTAGATAATTATGACTGGTATAATGATAGTGTATTGATACAAACTGGCACATCCAATACTTTGACGGCTAATGTGACTGGTGAGTATGTCGTTGTTGGAACGGATAATAATGGCTGTAGTAATGCCACAGATACCATTTCGATTACTGTTCATCCAGAACCTACTTTATTAGTAGAAATAGAAGGATCTGATACCTTCTGTGATGGAGGAGAAGTAACCATAAGTGCAACCCCAGGTTTTGATAATTATACTTGGTACTTGAACGATATATTAATTTATGATGGCTTGCTTCACGAAGGCCCTATAGGGGTTTCAGGAACATTTATGGTCATTGTCACCGATGAAAATGGTTGTATTTGGGAAAGTAATGAGGTCAATATTACCGTCAATCCAACGCCAGCACCTATTGTCAATATTAATGGAGAGCCAACTTTATGTGAAGGAGATATGGTCGAATTATATGTGACAGGTACTTATAGTCAGATTCAATGGTATATGGATGGAGATAGTATTATTGGAGCCAATACCGCTACTTATTTAGCAACTGAATCAGGGGATTATAGTGTGTATGTAAGTGACAATAATGCTTGCGAAGGTATTTCTGATGGAGTATCTATTACAGTTTATGATAATCCAGAACCAGTTATCAATGCATCAGGAGGTGACTTTGTGGCTTGTGTAGGTCAACCAGGTGTAGAGCTAACCGCTGATCTTGGATTTATACAATACGATTGGTATCAAAATGGTACTTTACTACAAAGTAACAACAATAATACGCTCTTAGCTACTGTTTCTGGTACTTATACAGTTATCGTTACAGATAATAATGGCTGTAGTGGAACTAGCGCAGAAGCTACAGTTACCATCGCTCCTCCTCCATTACCTATGATCACAGCTTCTGCAAATAATATTTGTTTAGGAGAAACTGTCACCTTAATGATTGATCCTCCTAACCTAAACTATCTTTGGTCTTCTAATGACCTTTCCCTTTCTTGCAACGACTGTCCTAATCCGACAGCTACACCTCAAGTATCTTCTCTTTATAGTGTTATAGTGACTGATGCAAATGGATGTAGTGCTAGAGCAGAGGTATATATTGAAGTCAATGAAGATCCTAGTCCTAATATAAGTTATGAATCGAATGAGGCTTGTGAAGGAGAAACGGTTACTTTAGAAGCAAGTCCAGGTTATGGTCAATATACTTGGTACAATCAGGATGATGATATTGTTGCTTCAGGAAGCAATAACACTTTTACTACCGATGTACCTGGTAGCTATTACGTTGTTGTTGATGATAGAACTGGTTGCCAAGGAGCAAGTAAACCGATTCAGGTGATTCTACATAGCCCTCCTGAATTAGAGCTAGGAATAGTAGGCAATCAATTCGGTTGTAATGATGAGCCTGTATTATTAGTTGCTACAGAGGGCTTTGAAAGCTATACTTGGTATTATAATGATCAAGCATTACCAGGTGGTCTTCCTAATGGAGAAAACTATCAATTATTAGCTAGTCAAGCAGGTGTTTATTCCTTAGTTATTACAGATGAAAATGGCTGTACAGTTAACTCTGTCGAATATGAAATCGCCTTTACCGAAATAGAACCTCCAGTAATTGAGTTAAGTGATGATCCTGTACTTTGTAAAGGAGAATCTATTACTTTATCTATCCCAGGAGATTATGATAATGTACAATGGTTAGTCAATGGAAATCCAATTCCTGATGGCAATGGAACAAGTATAACAACCAATCAACAAGGCACTTATACTGTTATTATAACGAATAATGAAGGATGTAATGCTATCTCAGAACAGATCACCATTACTTTCCCACCAATCATCGCTCCAACCATTCTTGTAGAAGATGAAGGCATCATTTGTGAAGATGACGAAATTGATATTTTCATTGATATTGATGGTGAATTTGACAATATTCAATGGCTTGTAAACGGCAATCCTATTCCAGACGCAAATGGAACACAATACACCGCCACACAGCCAGGAACTTATAGTATTGTCGTAACAAATGAAGAAGGTTGTAGAGGAACCAGTAATATGCTTGACATTAGTTTGGCAGAAGTACCTCCTATTGAATTAGAATTGGCTGGAAATGGAGAAGTTTGTGAGGGTGAACCTGTAGAACTCAGCGTTTCAGGAGAGTATGAAGAATTGATTTGGTATGTCAATGGCAATCCAACCAGTCATGAAGGCAATACCTTAACCGCTACAACTAGTGGTATTTATAGTGTTCATGGATTTAGCGATATTGGTTGTGAGGTCATTAGTGATGGTATTGAAGTGATTGTTAAATCCTTACCTGATCCAGACTTAGGTATTGTAGGAGACAATAATTTCTGTGATGGCGAAAAAATGACCATTATCACAGATGAAGGCTATAGCTCTTATAGCTGGTATTTAGATGGGGAACTCATCAGCGAAAATGACCAAAATACCTTTACCACCAATCAAGCAGGATTATATGAGGTAGTCATTACTAATGAGGCAGGTTGCACAGGCACCTCTAATAGTATACAAATCGCTGTTGGAGAAAATCCGCAACCATCCGTCATCCTCAATGGTTCTCCTAATCTTTGTGAAGGAGAAAGTATTGACTTAGAGGTACTAGGTAATTTCAGCGATATACAATGGTATTTCAACGGCTCCCCAATTGGCAATAATGGCAATATATTCCAAGCAACTCAATCAGGTATATATACTGTTTATGTAAGTGACAAAGCTGGTTGTGATGGCAAATCAGATGACATTGTGCTTGATTTTAGTCCAATTCCAGAACCAAACATAGCCGTAGAAGGTGATGCCTTATTTGCCTGCGAAACAGATGAGCCAATTACCCTCTATGCCGATGAAGGATTCAACCAATACGATTGGTTTGTCAATAATAGTTTAATCACTTCTGGCACGGCATCTAGTATTCAGGTGACTGAAACAGGAACATATACCGTTGCTGTTTATACAGCTAATGATTGTTCCAACGTTTCTGATGCCTTACAAATTATAATTGGTGACACACCAAATATCGAAATAGACTTAATAGATGGTAATACTTTATGCAAGGGAACATCTATTAACCTAGCAGCAACTACTGGTCTAGCCAATTATCAATGGTTCTACAATGGAAATTTAATTGCTAGTGGCTCTGATGCCCAAATTAGCGTTAATCAGGCAGGTAATTACCTCGTTATAGGCACCAATACAGATGGCTGTAGCCAAACTTCAGACGTAGTAAATATTCAATTAGCTCCTATAAAACCACCTTCAATAGTATTAATTGGTGACTTACCTTGTGAGGGCGAAACGACACAACTCAGTATTAATGGTAATTATGAACAAGTACAATGGTTCTTTAATGGACAATTGTTAAATGGGGAAACTGGTAATAGTTTAATCGCCACACAAGAAGGAAATTACAGCGTTAATGTCGAAAATACGAGTGGCTGTAATAGTAACTCTAATATCTTCCAATTGGCTTACCGAGATTGCATACCACCAGTAGTAGAACCTGAGCAGATTTTTGACCTTGCCCTTATCAAACAATTGGCAGATGGACAAGCAACAACTGTATCAGCAGGAGATGTAGTCACCTTCACGATTAGCGTCTTCAATCAAGGAGATATTACAGCTTATAATATCGAGATCATTGACTATATACCAACAGGACTCCTTTTGGCAGATAGTGATTGGACAGCCGTAGGCAATTATGCTACTACAACTATTGCTGGTCCTTTGGCTGCTGGCGCATCTGCATCAGTAGACATTAGCCTTATGGTTGATCCTGATTTTGAAGGAGGAAGCATCGAAAATATTGCAGAAATCACAGGTGCAGAAGATGAAAATGGCGATCCACAAGAAGATGAAGATTCTACACCAGATAATGATCCTGAGAATGATGGGCAACCAGAAAATGATGCAACAGATAATACTAATGATGATGAAGATGATCATGATCCAGAAATTATCATTGTCCAACCAGAAGAAGAGCCTGAACCAGAGCCAGAAGATAAAATTTTCGATCTTGCCCTGATTAAGCAATTAGCAGAGGGGCAAGTGGCTACAGTTGCGCTAGGTGATTTAATGACCTTCACCATTACCGTCTTCAATCAAGGAGACATTGCTGCCTACAATATTGAGGTCATTGATTATCTCCCTAATGAATTGACTTTGGTTGATCCTGATTGGGAAATGGCTGGTAATTACGCAGTTACCACACTTCCTGGACCTTTGGCTGCTGGAGAGTCTGTATCCATAGACATTACGGTTATGGTTGATCCTGATTTTGAAGGAGGAAGCATCGAAAATATTGCAGAAATCACAGGTGCAGAGGATGAAAATGGTGATCCACAAGAAGATGAGGATTCTACACCAGATAATGATCCTGAAAATGATGGAAAACCAGAAGATGATGCGACAGATAATAGCAATGGAGACGAGGATGACCAGGACCCAGCCATTATCAATGTCCAACCAGAAGAGGAACCTAATCCTCTGCCAGAACCAGAAGAGGAGATTTTTGATCTCGCACTCATTAAACAATTAGACCTAGATCAACCAGCAGTAGTCGAGCCAGGAGATTTTGTCCAGTACAATATTACCCTATACAATCAAGGGGATCTACCAGCTTATAATATAGAAATTGTAGACTATATTCCTACTGGTTTTGACCTAGTGGATACAGATTGGGAATTAGTAGAAAGTTACGCCTACATTAGTATTCCAGGGCCATTAATGCCAGGAGCGAATATTTCTATACCAATTACCTTATTGGTGAATAGTGAAATCGAAGCAGGTACTTATGAAAATATGGCGGAAATTGCAGGCGCAGAGGATGAAAATGGCAATCCGCAAACAGATCATGACTCCAAACCTGATGATGATCCAAATAATGATGGAGACGCTACAGATGATGTTACAGACAATACAAATGGGGATGAAGATGACCACGATCCAGCAAGCATAGAGGTCTTTACACCAGAGCCAGAAACGCCAGATAAACCAGAAACGCTGATAGACCTCGCTTTGACAAAGCAATTGGCATTTGCTCAAACGACGATGGTGCATCCAGGTGATGAGGTGACTTATGTGATTAATGTCACCAATGAAGGCAATGTCGCTTTGTATCAGATTGAGATTGTGGATTATCTTCCTGCAGGCTTCTTGCTCAATGATCCAGCTTGGAGCTTAACAGATGATGGCATGGCTATGACAAGCATCGAAGGGCCTTTAATGCCTAATGCAAGCATAGCTGTGTTCATCCATCTTATTATTGATCCTAATTATAGCGAAAGCGGGGCGGTTGTCAATTATGCCGAAATTACTGGGGCAGCAGATGAAAATGGCAATCCTGTTGAAGATAATGATTCTGACTGGGATACCATTCCTGATAATGAAACTGGTGATGAGGATGATCATGATGATGCTTCGATTAATGTGGAGGTTAATATAGAAGTGACGGAGGAATGTGCCTTAACTGTTGCTACAGACATCCGATGTGAAGATGATGCCCAACAATATTTTGTTCACTTATTTACCGCATATGGCATTCCTCCTTATGACATCCAAGCCGATGCCGCATGGAGTATTGATGGTGATTTCATTGTCGTGGGTCCATTTGAAACAGGTAGCGTTTATAATATTATGGTTACAGATGCAGAAGATTGTTCCATTACCCTTAGTGATCAACCAACACCATGTACTAAATTACCACTAGAACTCATTAGTTTTGATGGTACAGTATTGCCTATGGGTAATCAATTGGAATGGATCACTTTTGCAGAAATTGACCATGATCATTATAGCTTAGAAAGGTCGGTTGATGGTGAAAATTACACTACTATTGCGACCTTAATCGGAGAAGGCAGCCCAACAACAAGTGCCAAATATCAATTCTTAGATAAAGCTGCTCCTTCAGGATTGAGTTATTATCGCTTAAAAAGTGTTGATACAAATGGACAAACGGAAATAGCAGGTACAATAACCTTAGTAAGAGGGGAAGTTGGCTTAGGCATCCATTCTATCGTGCCAGTTCCTGCCAAAGATTTCGTCCGTATAAGTTTTACAGACAATAAAGCGGAATGGGTAGAAATCAGTCTGATTGACATTACTGGAAAAGTCGTTTTCCGTACACAAATGGAAACGCATAATGGTCTGAATACTATTAATATTGATCTTCAAGATTTTAGTGCTGGTATGTATATCGTCACCATTGACAATAACGAGCAGCCGATCAATAGTAAATTATTGGTCAGATAGCCTCCAAATAGGTCATTTTGATACCGTAATATTACAATAGATCCATATTACAATAGTCCCTAATGGCATCATTCTTCGGAATGGTGCCATTATTTTTTAAAAAGCACATAACATTACCAAACCTAGGTATAACAAGCTCTATAGAGACAAAAACAAACAGATCACATAATCAAGCTCTACTTTTTTTATGATAAAAAAAACGAACTGGAACAAAAATTGCCATTAATCAGATGTTCGTTTGAATCACTATATACAAAAAAAATCTCCCCCCAGATTAATAAGATTATCAAAGAATTTTACATTATAATTATTTTTCGTCCTTTTATTTTAATACTCATTAATTACTGCAATTTTATACTTACTTTTTAGTCAAAAAAAATATAGATCAATCATAGATGCATGATAAAAAAGCACTTTAATTATATTGAAAAGCCACTTTTATAATAGAAATAATTAGTACTCCCCCCAAATATTTTCCTTTTAATATTTCATCAATTACATGATAGTAACTAATACCTTATCATAGATAAGAAAGGTATACGAATGCTTATGCATACCAATAGTCAAAACGATTAATTAACTATTGTTTTGATGATTACCAACAATACGATTATGTCAAAAATTTTAACCTTTGGTAATGGGGAATAAGTATATGTAACATCATTGCTTATTCCTAACATTACTGAGTAATTGATATACAGAATGCTATTGACATTTTGTAGCGATCAATTAAAGTCAAATTGTAACCTTTTTTAGTCGATGATAATTAAGGTGGATGGTCTTTTTGTGTCATCCACCTATTTAAAGAATGAGTAAAAAATAAGTTCCCGATTTTGATTAGGGAAATTTGCCCCTAGACAAGGCAAAAAACGTAGGCAATGCAGGGCATTGGCGAGGCTTTTTAACGAAGTATAGGGGCAAATTTATCAATCAAAATGA
>JAHDFT010000476.1 GCA_020628015.1 Bacteroidota bacterium | reverse complement strand
TAACCACCAACTTCTTGGTCATACTATTTCCTTTTTGGTCATAAACCTTTAGCAAATAAACCGCTGGATTTAAATGATTTACTGCTATCTCTTGTTTTTGATGGTGTACTTCGCCATTTAAAACGGCTTTGCCAGTAATATCAAATAATGTGAATTTCACTTCTTCTGTGGGATTAATGGAAGATTCTAAAATAAACCTTCCATTTTTGTCTACTGGGTTAGGAGATATGCTTAGGTCAAATGTAGTCTCGTCTAAATGATCGGTTGAGGTAGTAAGAGCTGTAAAATCCAATTCCAATTTAGGATGCAAGGCAGGATTTACATGATCACTTGTGGCTAATATAACCATACGATAGGGTATGTCTTCATTTTGCATTTTCACCATAAAACCATGACTATTATCAGGATCGGCTAACATATCATTAACAAGAGCTGTTACATCAATATCAATAAAATCTTGTGTGGGGTCTGTACTTGCTGAAACTTCAGCTCTATTTTGCCAAGTAGTGCTAGGTTGTATATACCATGAGGTAGCATCTTCCTGCCATTCATCAACAATACGCTCAACAAAAAAACCATTATCCCCACTATGTTCATCAATACCTTCGGAAGGATCTGTTGGATTAAAATAGAGGGACAATTTGGCACTAACTAAGTTCATATTTGGTGAAAATTCCGAAAGATCAAATGCCACCAAAGCTCTCTTTCGAACGAGACATCCAGCCGTCCAAGTATAAACACTCATACTCGGGCTATCTTCTGGACTAAGTTCTTCAGTACTACTTCTGATTGCACAATCTTTCCCCTCTTCTCCAGCTGGTTGTAGGGTGTAAACTTGGGCTGATAGGTCAAAACAGAATGTTACTAGGGCAAAAAAAATAACGATTAATTTCTTTTTCATCTTACATTAACTTTTAATGGTGTATAATTATATTCAATGTTTTATTGTTAAGGTAATAACTATTGGGTACATCAAATTGTGAACAATAATGCAACTATTTTTTTAAATAATGATTCAAATTTAAGTTGATTTTTTTTTATAAAAAAAAACACTTTAGGGCAAGTGTCTTTGGAATTTCAAGCAAAAAAATTGCGTTATTCACTAATTATCATACACTTACAGACTTTTTATATTGCCGTATAAACTTTTTTTGATAAATAAGTTCAATTAACTTTTCTAGGTTTTGGACTGCTCCTTCAACAAAATTATTCGTTATATAAGTTCCAGTTTGTACACTTAAGTTCTCCACCATTCACCCCAAAATTATTGCAGTTCAAAGAATAAATTTCCCCATAAAGCCTAGATACCTTTTCTTGTAGTCAGTTTTTAATACACAAATAAAACGACACTACATGAAACGATCAATGCTCTGTTTAACCTATCTTTTTTTAATTTCCCTAAACACACAAGCACAATCCCAAATTACTGGAAAAGTCGTAAGTGATGACCAAAAACCCCTTGAATTTGCCTCTGTAAGTCTTTATCCCCTCCATGATACCACAGCAATCAAGGGTGTAATGACCAATCAAGAAGGGACTTTCCGATTTACTGGACTAAAACCTACCAATTACCAATTAACCATCCAAATGCTAGGTTATAAAGACTGGACGCAAGCATTTGTACTAACAAAAGATACCAGCTTTACTTCTATTACCCTTTCTGAAGAGGTCATTCAATTGGCTACTATGGAAATCGTCACAGAACAGTCTTACTTGGAAAGTCATCTTGGAAAAAAGGTGCTTCGGATTGGCAAAGATTTATCCGCTACAGGAAGTAATGCGTTAGAGGCGTTAGAAACCATGCCTTCTGTGACCACTACACCAAGAGGACAAATTCAAATTCGAGGAAATTCAAATGTCATTGTTTATATCAATGGTAAGGAAACAAAAAGAGACCCTGCCACACTAAAATTCATAGCCGCCGAATCACTAGAAAAAATAGAAATCATTACTAATCCCTCCGCAAAATATGATGCAGAAGGAGTTGGCGGAATTATCAATATTGTATATAAAAAAAATCAAAACAATGCCTTTAAGCTGGAATTGGTCTCTAATCTTGCCTTTTTGACCAATCCCTTTTATATCGGCCCCAATGGAGGACTCAATTTTAGTTGGAACAAAAAGAAGTTTTCCTTTTTTACCAACCTCAGCCACGATTATGGGCAATATGAAGATTATGTCAATTCCAAAAGGCTCAATTATTCAGATGACCTACAGTATTATGAAAATCTAACCACTCAAAAGGGACTAGGTAATGTTAGCGATGTTTTAATTGGATGCGCCATAGAACCAGATTCGACTTCTTCTATAGGACTAGAAACCAGTTTTGTTCGTTGGGATTTTTTAAGTAAAATTCACCAACAAAACCTCTTCGACTATCGCTCATCTGAGGCAAGATCCATTTCCATACAGAATGAAAGAGGAGAAATAGAGAATGAATTATGGGTCAATCTATCTTATGAAAAGACCTTCAAAAAGGAACAGACTTTACAGGTATCCCTAACCGCTGGAGGTGAAAATGAGACTAATTTTACTAGAGGAACGGATATTGATTTAACGACTCTTCCTGCTACAGTCCAACAGTTTTTATTATCTTCTGATGAACTGGAAAGTCAACGCTATCATCATGGTAAAGTGGATTATGAAATACCGCTTCAAAAATGGGGAACAATTGAAGCAGGTTTCAAGCTTGACTTTATTCGTTACCACATTTTGCAACAACTAGCCTTCCAATCTAATGCCATACAAGTACCTGACAATGATTTTGAAATGGACATGCAAAAATTAGGGATATATCTACTACAAAAAAAGAAAATCAAGCAATTCGATTATGCGATTGGTTTAAGATTGGAGCAATTTGCAAGTGAAGCCTTTCAGGAATCTAATCAGAGCAGTTTTACCCAAAAATACATTCGACTCTTTCCATCACTTCAATTCAACTACCTCCTAGACGACTACGACCACACCATTGGATTTAATTATACCCGTCGCATTAATCGCCCTGGTTTCTTTGACTTAAACCCTTATATCTCCTATGAAGATCCTTTAAATCTAGAAACAGGTAATCCAGCCCTAGAGCCAGAAATTGCGGATTTGATGGAAATCACTTACCACAAAGAATGGACTCCATTTAGCATAGACCTGACCGTATACCATAGAACAACCAATAATTCGATTCAAACGGTTATCGAACCTATGACTAATAATCAAACATTATCGAATTCGGTAAATATTGGTCAAGAAATCAGTCGTGGAATAGAAGCACAGTTGGAATACAGACCTGGCAGTTTTTTCAAAACTTCAGGGACATTAGTATTGGCGCAAAATAGCTATGAAGATGCTGAAAACGAAATCAGTTTCAACAATCAATTGACCTGGAGTGCTAGATTCAAACAGGAATTGAAATTAAAGCATGATTGGAAAATAGAAATGTCAGAAATATATAGGGCAGCTTCCTATGAAATGCAGCAAAAAAGGCATCAAAATTATTATATGAATGTAGGCATTAATAAAAAATTCAACAATAAACGAGGCAGTATATCACTTACAGTACGTGATCTTTTCAATACTAAAGCCTTTATTCAATCCCTACATACTAACTCATTTGAGGTAGAAAGAACTTATAAATGGCAAACTCGCCAAGTTAATTTGGGGATTAAGTATATCCTTTTTGATGTTCAAAATTAGGTATATAATGAGGGTGACTTTTTGCCTAAGTAGTAAGTCAAGGCATAAAAATTGAGCATGAAATGTAAATGATATTTTCACAAAAAAACTTTTTTCTAAAAAAGACATTAGCGAATATTAAGATTAAGGCATTAAGATAAGGAACGAGTGAAAAATAAGTTTACAGTTTTGATTAGGGAAATTTGAAGCTAGACGAGGCAAAAAACGTAGGCAATGCAGGGCATTGGCGAGGCTTTTTAACGAAGTATAGGGTTAAATTTATCCATCAAAATGCGGAA
>JAHDFT010000475.1:2330-3995 GCA_020628015.1 Bacteroidota bacterium | reverse complement strand
TTTTGTGCTTAACGGATTTTTGAGGGATTTCACCTAAAATCCATAAGGTCGGTTTAAGAAAAGAAAAATCAAGATATTTATACTACGAGCTATAATAAAGACATTCTGCTATAAATAACATTAAAAATGGCAGTATATTATTAGACTACAACTTCCAACAAAACAGACCATTTCCTGCTCGTTCATCACCAGGATGTAGACCAGGTAGCGGTTTCCATTCTATTCCACTTCTTTCTATAATTTCCTTAGCGAAAGTATTACTATTGGTTCCCGTTCCTAGATTTTTAGGATAACGAGAATGTGGGAAATTTTTAAAATCACTCACCTTACTGGCTGCTTTAAAATCAAGTTCCAATTCTGCATATTCATAATTCACGGTGTGCTCAATCACCACTTCCCATTTTTCATCAACTATATTTGTTAATTGGCTGGTATCAGAAATCAATAATGGTTGAAATCTGCGATTCTTATCGCTAAAATGAACGATAGACATAGGGATTTTCTTCGCTCTAGGCTTGCCCCAAATGGTTTTCTTTCCTGTAAAAATCTTCTTACGGGCATTTCTTAATAACTCCACACTAGCTACTTTTTTACAGCCTTTTATTGGTTGTTCATAAACTTTATGTAGCTTCACTTGGTCTATGACCTCACATGGACATTCCCATTTTTGTAAAGAATAATGATAAAAATTACTTAGGATAGGCATTTCAATCCGTCTATCCGCAACAGCAATAAAACTCATCTTCTTTTTAGGCGTTTTATGCTGTTTAATGATTTTAGCAATGACTGGATGATCGCTTGAACTGAAAGAGGATTGTCCAAAAACTAAGGATGGACAAAGGAATATTAAGCTTAAAAGTAAAGCTAAATAAATAGTAGTGGAATGATGACTTAATTTTGCTTGCATGGTATGGGATCGTTTATTAGGTTAAAAAGTCTGGGTCTCTAAAAATTATTGCTTCGACTATTATAATCCTAAAACGATTAATATACCAAATTATTTTTTAATTTTTATTGATAAAAATGATTATTTTATTGAAAATCTTGAGGCATTCGTTGATAAAAATGGGGTTTTGTGTATGATATGGATATGGTTTATGGTAGGGACAAGGCGTGATATCAGTAAGGACAAGGCATGCCTTGTCCCTACGTTTGTTTTTATGATTAAATGCCAAATTGTTGGAAATGATGATCTAAATGCTTGTAAAATTGATTGCTCCATTCTTCGGCGGTCATTGGTCCAAAAGAAGGGCTTTCCTTGCCTTCAAAATACTTGACCCCATGTGCTTCCGTCTTTCTCACATAATTAATCAACTTCGTTTTCTCTTCCTGAAAATTTCGAGCATCAGCAATTTTAAAAGCTGGAGCCGTACCAGAATTTTTCTTATAAGGCTTCTCTCCAACAACTGTTTTTTTAATAAATAATTTCAAAAAGAACTTCATAAAGCCAGAGTTATTAGAAGGAATATCTCCATAACTCAAACCATAACCCACATTTAAATGCGCCAACATTTGTGCCGCATCCATTTTTCCCCATAAAGGCTGGGTGTCTGGTTGTAGTTTTTCTAGTCGGGCTAGTGTTTTTGCGGTTACATTCGGATTGAATACGCTTGGTAGTGCCATTTTAATTAATTTTTTGCGGTTAGATTTAGTAAAGATAATAAA
>JAHDFT010000475.1:0-2230 GCA_020628015.1 Bacteroidota bacterium | reverse complement strand
CTGTCCAGTAATTCACCCACAAAACGACAGGCTTGCTATAATGCTTTCCTCTAGGCAAAACTAGCTCTGTCCAAATCTGTGGTACATCTGTATCCTTTTCATCCAATACATAACGATAGCGTTGATAAGGCATTTCTTTATCAATCAAACGGCCCATAATCCCTTTGGCAATCGTATTTCCGCCTCCACTTGGCGTTTCTCTCAAATCCAATATCAATGCATCTGTGTGAAATAAAGAATCTAAAGTATGGTCAAAAGCCGCAATCAAGTCATCTTCCCCTAGTGAATTATTGATTTTAATATAACCCATATTGTCCTCCAAAATCTTTGCCTCCAATAATTCTTGCTTATTTTTAAAACAGTCATTAGGCGTTTTATCTGGATAAAAATCTAGGGCTTTCCCCTCTATTAATTTCACCCTAATTTTGCGAGGGGCATCATGTGTTCCAGCCAACAATAAATTAAGCGCATAATCATAGACTGCCTCATCATAATCACTAAAAGATTTGGGCAGGTATTTTTGAATTGCCAAAAGGATTGGTTTGTCATTAAAGTGGGTAATTTCCATTCCTACTTTTAAACCTATCGCCTCTGCATTACACCCTTCCCTCAATGCTTGAATAAAGACCTGCTCTCCTACCTTTTTCGCCCATAAATCTGTAGCACTAGGGATCAAACGACTAGAAGAAGCCAAATTAGTATTCAAACTAACATGTCCATTGTATAACTCATTATTACATTGCTCCAATAAACGGACAAAACTCCTTTTATTGGTCATTGTATCGACCATTGGTTGGTAAATGACTTTCACCTGATTCCAATCTGTTTTTTGGCGGTCAAAATAAGCAAAATGCTCCTTCACAATCTCCCAATATTCCTCAAAATCTTTTTGATAAATGGTTTTTTCTACTTCTTTTGTTGGTTTGTCATCACTTTGAGCTAGTACTAAATAGCTATTGTTCATCATTAGTATAAAGCTGATAATGATGAAAGTATACTTTAATTGCATGAGCTTTGGTTTTGATATTTTATCGAAATGAGTGACAAAATTACAAATTTTCTATATTCCTAACTATATCTTCATTATTCAGTGATGGATTAGAAATAGTTCGACCAAAATATTCTGCTCATTATTTAGTCTAAAACAAGGCAATAAGCACTCTTTAAGGCTTTCATATTACGAGTAGTTTGCTCTTTTGTATAATGTTCAACTAGTTGATCTTTATTAATCATACCAGTATCTTCATTTACCTCAAAATCTAAATAATAAGCCTCGTTATAGCTCACCTTCACCCCCTTAATCATTTTTTCTACAGGTCGTTGTAATTCGTTTGTAGGTATATTTTCTCTTGTTAATACACTTTTTTCTATCATAGTACAAAAGTAAATAAAAAACCTAAACTCCCAATAATTAGGAATATTGGGAGTTAGATTAATAGACTTCTATAACAAAAATAATTTCTGATCTAAAAATTAGAACACAATGGTCAACTCAAACATGGGCAAACTTTTCATGAGCAGCATAGAGATGTTCATGAACAACATGGAGAAACACCAACTACTTTAAGTACAGAGAAAAAATAAATAGCGATGGCAATACCGTTCAACTATTTCTTAATTATTTTATTTGGATATACAATACAAATCGTTTCTTGTAATTATTCTGAAGCGGAATCTAATACTAATCTAACTGTTTCAGAACCAATTAGCGATCAAAAAGAAAATACTAACACAATGGAAAAAATAACTGTAAAAACATCAGCAGATATAGCTCCAAATAATGGCAAACATGTTTATGTTTTTGGGAAATATATAGAAGTGGATGTACGAAAACGCAAAACAGACCCTCCTTACTATGCAGGTCATGTAGCTATTCAATTGGAAGATGGGAAATTGATCTATTTATTTCCTCCACATGATAAAAAAGCTATTCGATCACAGGAAGAAATTGATCTCTACAAAGATCAAGATGTGATCGTAAGAGGTTTTCTAGCAGCCGAATGTCGTCCCCCTAAAGAACCAGCAGCTTATATGAAGGTGCCTTGTTTAGAAATTGGTATAGTAATTATGTCTCCTAAAATGTATGAATTTCTGGAAGAAGGGAAAAGACAAAATGCTCAATAATTATTATGTATCATTTTACGTACATTATTGCTTTTTTACTTCAAAAACAAGCCTACTCCATTTCCTTTACCCAACCATTTTTCCTCGCTTAATCACTTCCTTAGCA
>JAHDFT010000015.1:23373-24181 GCA_020628015.1 Bacteroidota bacterium | reverse complement strand
AGGCATTTTTTCGCATTTTCACATCATCATAAGCTTGATTTTCACCATACAATTGCTGATGCAAATATTGTCTATCTATCATTTTATCATCAAAAGCAGGATAAGCAGCTATAATTAATGTATATAATTGACTAACTTTTGTATTTTGATTAAAATAAGGAGATTGTATATATTTTTCTAAGCCTTTCAATTCTTTCCATTGAAAGGTTTTTAATATGGTAAGGAGTTTTGTTTTTTGCATATCCGTCACTTTTTATAAAACAAAGCCATTTATCTTCTACAACAGCGTATTTATTTACTTCACAAATATGCTATTTTTTTGTTTAAAAAATCTGATAAATAAAGATTTATGCATCTTCTTATCTAGAAAACTACTTCACAAATGCTTATTTTTCTCTTTTTTCAAACGCAAGACTTCTCTTACCTTTATAGTGTTGTTGCAATAGAAAAAAATAGTGACTTATCTAGTTCTAAGGTAATTGGGGTGTATCTTCTTTTGCCCCTTCAGGGCTGGAATAAAAGATAGATCATGCCAAATATAAGCTCACCCTCAATTATCTTAGAACTAGTGACTTATAAACACAGCTATTTTATCCTAAAAAAAGCCCTATGAAATATTGTGTCCCAAACAGTAAATCACAAAAAGTTATAGTGAAAATTGCATTAGTTATATGGTCAATTTTAATAATTATTATACCATCACAGGCAATCTATGCCTCAATAGATGGTACAATAATGCAGGCTTGTAATGCGAATTTTAATATACTATCTCAAAATGGTTTGACGGTTCAATTTAATAATGAATCGA
>JAHDFT010000015.1:8269-23273 GCA_020628015.1 Bacteroidota bacterium | reverse complement strand
CAACAGATGATGGAGGTGTATTGACTTATAATTGGAGCTTTGGTGATGGTGTTGGCTCTAATGATACCGATCCTTCATATACTTACCAATTTGCTGGTACTTATAATGTTTGCTTGGAGATTGAATCTGCCGAGCCTTGTATAGATACTTATTGTATGGATGTAACTGTAGCCTCTGTAGAGACTTGTAATGCAAATTTTAATATACTATCTCAAAATGGTTTGACGGTTCAATTTAATAATGAATCGACAACAGATGATGGAGGTGTATTGACTTATAATTGGAGCTTTGGTGATGGTGTTGGTTCTACAGCTATTGATCCTTTACATACTTATGTTTTTGCTGGTACCTATAATGTTTGCTTGGAGATTGAATCTGCCGAGCCTTGTATGGATACTTATTGTCTGGATGTAACCGTAGCCCCTCTACCAACTTGTAATGCTGATTTTAATATACTATCTCAAAATGGTTTGACCGTTCAATTCAATAATGAATCGACATCAGGGGATGGAGGCGTATTGACCTATAATTGGAGTTTTGGGGATGGTGTGGGTGCTACGGATGCAGACCCTTCCTATACTTATGAGTTTGCGGGTACCTATAATGTATGTTTGGAAGTGGAATCTGCCGAACCTTGTACAGATACTTATTGTACGGATGTAACAGTAACAGATCCTTGTATAGCTTTGCTTGCATCATTTTCCTATATTATTGACCCCGATAATCCCCTTTTGGTGCATTTCACAGATAATAGTAATGGTTTGACAGCTTGGGAATGGTATTGGGATGATGGCACCGTTTCAGATGGTGTAAGTACAGATGCTTCTACAAGTTATACCTTTCCTGGCTTTTTCAATTACAATGTTTGTTTAGTCGCTATTAATGGATCTTGTACAGATGAATACTGTTTGGAGGTGCCAGTTGTCAATCCTGTTGATCCTTGTGCCAATTTCTTTGCAGATTTTAGTTATAGCATTGCTTCTGATGGTTTGACCGTTCAATTTGAAGCAGATTATGATCCTATTGCCGATTATTGGACATGGGATTTTGATGATGGAACCAATCATACAGATAATATCACACCTAATCCAGAACACCTATATTTTGGACCTTTTGTACACAATGTCTGCTTGGTGATTGAGAGTGATGAAGGTTGTCGAGAGGAGATTTGTAAATTGGTGGATTTGATTGACCCACTTTGTCACTCAGCCGATCTTGATTTAGCAGCAGATAGCCTCTTGACCTGCTCTACTGATCCCTTAACATTGACTGCCAATTTTAATGACTTTATTCTTTATGAATGGTATCTCAATGGGACATTAGTTGATGATGAGCCAACAGTTGTAGCCGATCAAACGGGTTGGTATCGTTTGCGTGTAGAGGATGAATGTTATCACGATGCTTGGGATTCTACTTATGTGTATTTCGATGATGATTGTGTGTGGCCAGGTGATGTCAATCGGGATGCTTGGGTTGATTTTGATGACCTTTTAGATTGGGGCTTAGACCCTTTAGGCATTAGTGGAAATGTCCGAGATACTAGTAATTTTACTGCTGCTTATGAATGGGTCGAACAGCCTTGTATAGATTGGAATATGCCTATGTTGATAGGTGTAGATAGCAAACATGCTGACTGTAATGGTGATGGACAGAAAACCCTAGCAGATCCTTTAGCCATTCTTCAAAATTTTCACAATAGCCCTCCGCCTAATATCCTCCCTAAACAAGTCGCTAGTAATTCCGCTATTCGTTTAACTGCCATCCCTGTAGATATTAATGACTTTACGGCAGACGGCATTAATGACACCATTTTTTTTGACATTCATTTAGAAGATACTTTGGGGAATTTAGTCAATGCTTATGGCTTGCGTTTTCGAGTAGATTACAATCAATTTGCGACAGGAAATGGGGTCATTAATGCAGAGTCTTGGTTCAATCAATCTTGGATGGGAACGGATAGTAGTGATTTTCTAGGAGCCTATAAGAATTTTCAAACAGATAGTACAATGTATGTTGGGATGACCAGAGTGGATCAACAAAATGCACTAGGAACAGGGAAAGTCTGTAAAGTAGGCTGTTTGGTAGATATAGAGGTATTAGGCATTCATGGTATAGACTATATTTTTACTGCAAATCGACAAAATGAGATACAATCGGATACCCTATTCGATTACCACCCATTAGAAATTACTTTAAAGGATATTCGCCTTGTAGATGCTAATAACAGTATAAGCGAAGTTGACCCAGTACAAACAAGGGTTTGGCTCAAAAGCTGGAACCCACCTGTCATTGGTAATCTTCGTATACAGTTACAGGGTACTTACGATGCAACAATAGGAAATATGCGACCAAGGCTGGCAGAAGAAGGTTTACTGCCTTTTTCCCAGCCTTTTATTCACCATCCTTGGTACATTACAGATACTGTAGAAATTGTAGACGACGCTTTATATCAGTCAGGAATTGTAGATTGGGCAATTGTAGAACTTAGAGCAGTTCATGATCCACATATTGTTGTTGAACGGCAATTGGCTTTGATTAATACTTATGGTGATTTAATTGATCCTTCAGGAAGGCATAATGGATTGGTGTTTTATAAAATGGAAGAGGAGGCTTATTATTATGTGGTCGTGAAGGCTCGAAATCACCTAGCAGTAATCAGTAATTACACCATACAAGCAACAAATCAGTCATTTAGCTATGATTTTTCTACTGCTTTGGATCAAGTACAAGGCGATCATCAAATGATTGAGGTAGCAACAGGCGTTTTTGCATTGGCAGCAGGGGATATTGATAGTGATGGCATCATTACCTTACCTGATTTCAATATCTTTCGCCAAGAATCTGCAAAAATTAATCAATATGTCGATAGCGATCTCAATATGGATTCAAATGTGACTATTAAGGATTTTAATTTGTATTTTGCAAATAGTAGTTTGATTGGTTCGCCTTATGTGAGGTGAGATCAAGATAGTTATTTGAATACTCAATTATTAAAAAAAATAAAGCAAGCATGAAAAAAATTCTACCCCTTTTCTTGTTTGGGATGCTAACCACTTTTTACAGCCTAGCACAATCTGATCCTTGTACCAATTTTGCAGCCGCTTATACCTTTAGTATAGGTAGTGATGGACTCACCGTTGATTTTGACAATCAATCCACAGGAAGTTATACGGCTTTGGCTTGGGATTTTGGAGATGGAATGACTTCTACTACTGTCAACCCAAGCCATACTTATGGTACAGATGGGACTTATGAAGTGTGTTTGGTGATTGAATCTAATGATTGCCGAAGTGAAACCTGTAAGATTTTTACTGTTGAAACATTATATAATCCTACTTGTGAAGCTTTTTTTGAATGGGAACTTGATGGTACAGGCGGAATCGTTTTCACAGGACCAGATAATATCTTTGGCTTACCTGTAGACCTTTTCTGGGATTTTGGAGACAATACTACAAGTACAGCCACTAATCCGACTCACTTTTATACTGATCCTGGTACTTATGAGGTTTGCTTAGGTATTAGTATACCTATTTTGGCTTGTGAGGATATTTATTGTGAGGAAATTGTCATCGAAGGAGATGATCCTTGCTTAGGCTTTGAAGCGAGTTTTAACTATGATATCATTGACGATACCGTTATTTTTATAGATGCTTCAACGGGTAATCCTGAATATTGGGTGTGGAATTATGGCGATGGAAATTCAGATACTTATCAACAAAGTGAAAATCCTGATTATGTGTATCCGCCAGGTACTTATACGGCTTGCTTGGTTATAGAAAAAGCTCCTAATTGTAGAGATGAACAATGTGTGACCTTTACCATCGAAGGAGACCCTCCGCCAACTTGTGAGGTGACTTTTGTCTATGATTTTATTAATGATAATACCGTAGTATTTGATGCCAATTTCATTAATGATGGGACTTTTGTTTGTAGTTGGGATTTTGGGGATGGTTTTGAGAGTGTTGATTGCAATCCACAACATACTTTCGATTTTCCTGGTACTTATGAAGTATGTATCAATATTGCCAATGATATTTGTGAAGATGTACATTGTCAAGCGATTATTATTGATGATCCTAATGATCCTTGTGATGGTCTAGTAGCCAATTTCGTCTTTGAAACACATAGCGATGGCTTGACTGTTGACTTTGAAAGCCAATCTCTAGGTAATGTTTCAACTGTTGAATGGGATTTTGGCGATGGCACGACTACTTCGGGTAATAGCACGACTACTACACATACTTATGCCAATGCGGGTACTTATACTGTTTGTTTGACGGTATATGATAATGCAGTTAGTCCACCTTGTGTTTCTGACATTTGTGAAACCATTGTAGTAATCGAGCCTATTGCTTGTGAAGCTGCTTGGGATTATGTGATAGATGGGGATCAAATTATATTTGTCAGCAATGCTACACCTGATGATGGAACTTATACTTGTGAATGGGATTTTGGTTTCGGTTTGGTTTATACGGGTTGTATACAAGAATTTGATGCTTCTATATTAGCTGCTTTAGGTATTGCGCCTGGTGTTTATGAAGTTTGTATGACTTATAGTAATGGCATTTGTGAAGATGTGTTTTGTCATGATGTACCTTTTGAGGATGTAGACCTTTGTGCTGGTTTTGAAGTAGATTTCTTATATGGAAATGATCCAAATAATACCGCATTCCATGAATTTTTGGTGACTACCAATACAGCTTATGATGATATTATTTGGACCTTTGGGGATGGGGCTACTGCTACAAATGATAATGATCCTTCTCATACTTATACACAATCAGGTGTTTATGTGGTTTGTGTGTTTATTGAAAGCAATTCAGGATGTCAAGCTGAACAATGTTATGAGATTGAGGTGACTGTGCCGAATGATAATTGTACAATTGAGGCGAACTTTGAATTTGAAATGGATGGGTCTAGCCTCATTTTCAATAGTACTTCTACACCTGCTAATGATGGTTCCTATGTTTGTGAATGGGATTTTGGTTGGGGTTTGATTTATACAGGCTGCGAACAAGTCTTTGATTATGCTGATCTAGGGGTATTAGGGATTGGTCCTGGTACTTATGAGGTTTGTTTGACTTATAGTGATGGCGATGGTATTTGTTCAGATACGAATTGTCAAGCGATTGAGATTGTTGATCCTGTTGATCCTTGTGCAGGCTTTGAGGTTGACTTTGCTTATGAAATTGACGCAGTTAATCCATTGATGGTTAATTTTGTAGCTACTACAAGTGCGGCTTATGACTTCATTGTTATCAACTTTGGTGATGGTAATTCCGTTCAAGATAATTTCGCTGTTCACACTTATGCTGCGTCTGGGACTTATGAGGTTTGTGTGGTGATTGAAAGTTATGAAGGCTGTCGAGATGAGCAATGTTATCCTGTAACGGTTGAAGCATCAATAGTTTGTGAAATTGAAGCCAATTGGGAATTTGATCTAGTTGGGAATGACCTTACTTTTACCAATACATCTACACCAATTAATGATGGATCTTACACTTGTTTCTGGGATTTTGGTTTTGGTTTAACAGAAACAACTTGTAATGCATCCTTTGATTATAGTTATTTGGCAGCTTTAGGCATTGCGCCAGGTACTTATGAGGTTTGTCTGACTTATAGTGATAATGACGGTATTTGCTCAGATACCAATTGTCAAGATATTACCATCGTTGATCCTGTTGATCCATGTCTAGGCTTTGAAGTCGATTTTACTTATGGAGTAGACATCAATAATGCTTTATTAGTAGAATTTGGTGTGATTACTAGTGCTGCTTATGATTTTATTATCTTTGATTTTGGGGATGGTAATACTAGCCAAAGTGCTACACCTAGCCATACTTATGCTAATAGTGGGACGTATGAAGTTTGTGTAGTAATTGAAAGCTATGAAGGCTGTCGAGATGAACAATGTTATGAGTTGACATTTGAAGAGCCAGAAGTTTGCGAAGCATTTTGGAATACCCTCTTAATTAATGGTTTAAGCGTTCAATTTAATAATGAATCTTTCCCTTATAACGATCCTAATTATACTTGTAGTTGGTCTTATGGTGATGGAGTGGGTGCTACTGATTGTGATCCATTATATACCTATGATGCACCTGGCACATATGAAGTCTGTTTGACTTATTCCAATGGTGTTTGTGAAGATACCTACTGTTCCAATATAACGGTTCTTGACCCATGCGCTGGTTTTGAAGTAGACTTTACTTATACCATTGATGCCAATAATCCATTATTAGTCGAATTTGAAGCAATCACCAGCTCTGCTTACGATTTTATTGTTTTTAACTTTGGAGATGGTAATTCAATGCCAAATAACGCCCCTATCTATACTTATGCTACTGGAGGGACTTATGAGGTTTGTGTAGTCATTGAAAGCAATGAAGGCTGTAGAGATGAACAATGTTATCCTATAACGGTTGAGGAGCCAGTAACTTGTAATATTGTAGCTAGTTGGGAATTTGAGGCGATAGCTAATGACCTTATTTTTACCAACACTTCTACACCAACTAATGATGGTTCTTATACTTGTTCTTGGGATTTTGGTTGGGGATTGATTTATACTAACTGCATAGAGTCTTTTGATTATAGTTATCTCGCTGCTTTAGGTATCGGTCCTGGTACTTATGAAGTCTGTTTGACTTATACGAATGTAGATGGTACTTGTTCAGATACCCATTGTGATAATGTGATCATTGAAGATCCTTGTGCTGGCTTTGTGGTAGATTTTAGCTATGCTATTGACCCCGTTGATCCACTAATGATTGAAGTAGTTGCAACTACAACGGCAAGCTATGATTTTATTGTTATTGATTTTGGGGATGGTAATACAGTCCAAAATAGTACTGCTAATCATACTTATGCCAATGGTGGCACTTATGAGGTTTGTGTGGTGATTGAAAGTTATGAAGGCTGTCGAGATGAGCAATGTTATCCTATAACGGTTGAGGAACCAGCTACTTGTAATATTGTGGCTAATTGGGAATTTGAAGCCATAGCTAATGACCTCATTTTTACCAATACTTCTACACCTACCAATGACGGTTCTTATACTTGCGCCTGGGATTTTGGTTGGGGCTTGATTTACAATAATTGTATAGAATCTTTTGATTATAGTTATCTCGCTGCTTTAGGTATCGGTCCTGGTACCTACGAGGTTTGTTTGACTTATACCAATGTGGACGAGACTTGTTCAGATACCCATTGTGATAATGTGACTATTGAAGATCCTTGTGCTGGCTTTGTGGTGGATTTTAGCTATGGTATTGACCCTGTTGATCCACTAATGATCGAAGTAGCAGCGACTACAACAGCAAGCTATGATTTTATTGTTATTGATTTTGGTGATGGTAATACAGTCCAAAATAGTACTGCTAATCATACTTATGCTAATGGAGGGACTTATGAAGTCTGTGTGGTCATTGAAAGCTATGAAGGTTGTCGAGATGAGCAATGTTATCCTGTAACCATACAAGGTCCTGCCGCTTGTGAAGCCAATTGGACATTCACAATGGATGGTTCAGACTTAATCTTTGAAAACCTTTCTACACCTGATGATGGCACCTATACTTGCCAATGGAATTTTGGTTTTGGATTGGGTTTTACAGATTGTGATTTACAATTCAATTATTCCGATCTAGGGGTATTGGGTATTGGTCCTGGTACTTATGAAGCCTGCTTGACTTGGAGCAATGACATTTGCTCAGATACGCATTGTCAAGACATCACCATTACCGATCCTTGTGCTGAACTAGAAGCTGCTTTTATTTTTGAAGCACATAGTAATGGCGCAACGGTTGATTTTGAGAATCAATCAACTGGAGGAATCATTACTAGTGTAGAATGGGACTTTGGTGATGGAACGGGCAATACAGGTATGAATAATCTCATTACCCACACCTTCTCAGCCGCAGGCATCTATGAAGTGTGCATGACTGTTATTACAGATGATAATTGTTCTGATGTCATTTGTCAAAATATAGAAATTGTATTGCCTGGATTTACTAATTTCCGTTTGCAGAATAACCCCATTACCAATGATTTACAAGCAGAAATAGATGTATTAAAGGCACAAGCGATTGAATTTATATTGATTAATCCTTCTTCAAAGGTAACGCAAAATTATATCGCTAATGCGGTTCTTGGACACAACACCCTTCATTTTGATGTATCTAATATGCCGAGAGGTTTTTATATTATGATTGTCAAGTTTGAAGATGGATCAAGCTTGGTAGATAAGGTGTTAAAAGTGGAGGATTAGATAAGATATTATTCAGAATCATATAATGAACAAATATTAGGTTTGTTGCTTTGTTTGGATTTTAAACAATCAATCAATAATTAACACAAATGCAATTTGACCTATAATTTTAGCTGTAGTATAGTCTATTATAAAAGCAGTTCGCCTGTAATTATATATAGCATACTACAGCTTTTTTTATAGGAACAAATTTTTAGGTTGGTCAAAATGCTAAGGAACGAGTGGAAAATAGGCTAAAGAAAACAAAAAATGCTCAGATTAATTCATCAACACTAAAATGTCAAGGTCAAACCCTCTCACATTACAAATACTTATTGACTGAATAATTTTCTTAATGTATTTACATGGATTTTTAACTATTAAAATACATTTTTTTTATCCTCATCTATTCATGCTTATTGGAATACTAACATTTGTAAGCTTTTTGAAAATGAGTCATTTATATTCAAATAAAAAAATAATAAGAGTGAATTTAAAAATGAGTAATAGGGTAAAAAAGGATAATAAATGAGCTAGTTTTAGGAAAAAAAGTGACTTTTTTATGTGGCAAAAAAAAAAATATGATCTTTTTTTGTCAATAAAAAGTCATAATCTTTTTCTTGATTATTATGCGTTAAGTTAAAGGAGGACAACGGTTTGAGATAAGGAATCTAATTTATAAATGATTCATTAACTAATGTTTATTTGCTGGAAATTTGTCATATGCGTTTGTATTTTAAGAAATTGTGCTATAAATTTGCGGTCAACTTCTACATAAAAGAAATGGGGGTAATTTAATTTTCATTTTTGTAAAGTTTACTTCAAGTTTAATAATTGCTTATTATTTTCTAAATAAATAATTATTACACCATCAATAATCAGTTATTGTAAACTTGATGGCTCATTAGTAAAGTGAAAGTTTTATTATTCATCCATATTAAAACATATACTATTACTGTTTGAATATCAATAATTTTACAAACAATCAATTCTAGAGTTTTTTGGTGAATACATAACGGACCCTATCTAAATCACTATACTAATTTTTAATTAGAGAGAAACTTAGTATCTGAATTACTTTTAATTTTAAGAGGCGTACATAGTTGTTTTTTTACAAAGTTTGGTTCTGGATTTTTGTGATGATTTTATTTTGAAGCTAACTTACCCAAATCAGCATAACAGATTGAAAGCTTATAATAGGGCTACATCACAAGCCTATACAGCAATAAATATAGAGCGTTATAATTGAATAGAAAGAGATTTTTCTCTTTTTATAGTGGGAATCTGTTGTTTTGTGAGTTTGTACAAGACTAAATATAATTTGATCTATTTGGGATGACTATCCTTTCTTTATGATTATGAAATTTGTTTGAGTGCCTAATTTTAACATACTTTTAGTCATTACCTTGATAATTATTCATTGATTAGATTTTTTCCATTGAACAAGATAAAGATAGCATCAATTATAAGCGAATTATTAATTACCAATCATTTTACTTCACCTACTTTATACAAGTACTAATAGCTTATGTTAAAAGCTATTGCTATGCTTAGTTGAAGGATAATCAAGGTATTTTAAATGATTCGTTTCTATTTGTTGCCCAATATATATAATTGTACATCCTATTTATATAGCCCATCAAGCTTTAGCAATCATTAAGCGTGTACAATTCATCAATTAATTTATAGCAGACAAGAAATGCATATCACCCAATTTATATTTTACTTATGCATTCTACTTTTGGGGAATAGTCGAGCTTGGCTAGGCTATTTTAACTATCAAAACTAGATTTCTAAGTAAAATAGATTGGAAAAGTATGGCCATTTTTTAACGATGTGACAATAAAAGATCGTGCTATAAATTCAATTAGAAATGCATTTTCTCCTAGTGAGAAGTGTGATTTGTTAACTAATAATATGTATATGAAAAAGGGACTATTAGCTACTTTAATAGTAGCCATACCACTTTGGATAAGTGGTACTATCCCAATGGTGGAACATGTATCAACTAACCTAAATTCATATAAAACCCCTGTTTGCCCAAAGACAACCCCTTCTATTGATGTTGAGACAAAAACACCAAAGGAAGCAAGTAAAAAGAAAATCCAAGTTAAGACTACTAAAAAAGCTCCTGTTGCATTTGTGTTTGATCAGGCAGAGCCTGTGGCCAAAGATCTTTACCTTATTGATCGGGCTAAAAAACACATTAATGAGGCAGAAGAGTTTGCTTTAAAGGTCATCCAAATTGCTCATGGTTTGGATATTCCACCTGAATGGATCATGGGAATCATAGACTCTGAATCAGGCTTTAACCCTAACATTTACAATCGTAAAGGATCTGGGGCTAAGGGATTGATTCAATTTATGCCAGCCACATTCAAAGAGATGGGCTATGATAAGGTACCAGATTCAGCTATTTCTCAACTAGATTTGGTACGTAAATATCTAAAAAATAGACAGCGATATTATGGTAAGTTTGATAATTTCACAGATGTCAAACTCTCTGTACTATATCCTGCTGCTGTTGGGAAATCTGATACTTATGTATTGTATAAAACACCATCTAAGGCTTACCGTCAAAATAAAGGATTAGATTACAATAAGGATGGTAAAGTGACAGTCAAAGATGTTGAAAAGCACATGCGTAAGAGCTATAAGAGGCTATATGCAGATGTGTAAACAGTAGGTATCAAACTATTAATTATAAAGTAATGGCAGAAAATGTAGATCAACGCTCATTTTCTGCCATTCTTTATTTGAAGAAATGAAATATAGGTAATTTAAGGTTTGGAGAAACCTAAAATCAACAAAGATAATGCTTCATCAAAGGCTTTCAGAAACAGGAAACATTAAGAAATTAAGGAAGAATTAAGCATGTAAAACCTTCATCTAGTAGGTTAAGTCTTAAATTCTTGACCATTGTTTATTCAACTTGACAGGTCGCTCCGATGGAGCTTTTTCCCTTGTTTTTGTTTTTTCTACAAACAGCTAGGCTCCTATGGAGCTACTACTGGTAGCTCTATAGGAGCTTTACTGTTTGTAGAAAAATAAGCGACCGAAATATTTAAGCTCCATCGGAGCGACCTGTCAAGTTGGCAGTAAAAATATCAATGAAAAAGCTGTAAAAGACTTACAGCTTGTATCACTAGAATAAATTTCTCTAAGTAACAGCTAAAAAATAGACTGACATCTTGTTGTTTAGTTTGCTGCTATACTTCGTTAAAAAGCCTTGAGGATGCTCGAATCGCCTACGTTTTTTGCCTCGTCTAGCTACAAATTAACCTAACAAACATGCCTAATTTATTTTTTGCTTGTTACTAATCAAAATCAGGAACTTATTTTTCACTCATTACTAAGCAATTCGACCTGCTTTTCTTTTTTAGCAACCGTTTTTTGTTTGTTAATTTTATAAAATCGGAAATAAATCCCCCAAGCAATAAAAGTACAAATAGCCCCAAACCAAATAGGCAAGGTAACTTTCATACCTACCGCATAACCAAAAAGTATAGGTGGAAGCGCATTGGCTAGTGAAGAGATGGAATTATTGATACCCAAGATTTCTCCTTGCTCTTGTGCCGTTGCCAAATTAGAAATGACCGCTAAAGAACTAGGAAAAACAATACCCTGAAAAAAAATCATAATCGGCAATACCAAATATAAACCTAGCACACTATCTGGAATCAGAAGGAGTAGAAAACTAAAACCAAAAAGGATTAACCCATAATACATAATCTTTTCAGGAGAATAGCGTTTAGAAAGTATCGGAAGAAAAACACCTTGTGTAATCGCAATCAAAATTCCTGAATAAATAAAAATCAAACCTACGTGAGTGACATTTAGCTTAAAATGATCAATTAGATAAAACTGAAAGAATTGAGAGAAAAAAGACACCCCAATGGTCATAATAAAAATAACTCCAAATAACAGCCTAAAATAATGCCGTTGAAAAGCCTGTTGAATATTCTGAAAGCCAGATAACCAATTGAGCGGTTTATTGGAAAAATGTTTCAAGGTTTCTGGAAAGGAATAAATAATAAATAACAAATTGAAAAAGGTAATAATCGCTGCTACAATAAATCCCCAAGTATAGGTAAAACCACTAATATTGCTCATTCCCACCATAATCGCTACCCCACTAACAAAACCCAATCCAAAGGCAACACCTGTAATTCCAAAGTTTTTTGTTTTTTCTTCCTTGGTACTAATATCTGCAATAGCAGATTGGACAGTTGTAAGCGTAGGACCAAGTAAGCCTCCAATGACCCTTGCTATAAATAAAATCGTCAAACTAGCTAGGCTCACCCCCCAAGCCAAGAGTAAATAGCTGATTAAATTGACAAAATGCGCCAACATTAACAACTTCCTTCTTCCCAATTTATCAGATAAAGCTCCCAAAATAGGCGCACCTAGAAAAATAGCAAGCGTGAAAATCCCCATTAACCAGCCATACAACAGCGTCATTTCCGATTCACTAAATCGGCTACTGAAAATACTACTTTCGTCTGTGGAAAAAAGAAAAGGAAAGATGGGAATCAATATCCCAAAAGCCAACATATCCAAAAAGTAGGTGAAGAAGATTTTAAAGAGCGTAGTTTTCTGATTCATAGGTTGTTATAAAGGTCAAAGGTATATTGGCATAAGCTCAACTTATATACCAATTTCGATTTTATACAGTATAATAATTGATGCCGTCAAAATAAGCCAATAAATAGGGATGACTTATTTTGACGGCATCATAATTGTTTTACTGCGAAGACTAACCTAGTAAGCCAAGTGAATAGTCTTACAATTTCACACCCAAAATTACACTATTTATCCGTCAAAATCGAATGTAGTAATTTAATATCATTAATATCAGAATAGTCATACTGAAAAAAGCCATTTTCAGCAATCAAAAGCAATATTTTACGACTGCGTATAGGAATAACATCATTAGCAGCAATATCCTCAAAATGGGCAATAATCTGACCAGTAATATTGTAAGGATCAGTCACATCATACACTTTTAATCCTTCCTTTAGATCACACAAAAATAAAGTCTCATCATCTAAACCAATACCAGAAGGAGCAGCCATTGGATAAGTGGCAATAAGCGTAAGTTCTCCTTGATCTAACTGATCTAAGTTATAAACATCCAATTGATTGATTTCGCTTCGACACCATGTTCCCCCTCTTAAGGTCGAATAGGCATAAGTGCCATCTGTAACCACAGGATCACAGGCTTGCATATGCTCAAAACTAGCCAACTCTTTTGGTTGAACAGGATCGGTAATGTCAAAAACATTAACTCCAAATTGCGTACCTAAAAATAAATAGTGATCAAAGCCATAAATGGTTTCTACTTCAAAACCTGCACGATATTCTCCTAGTAAAGTTGGATTAGTGCTGTCTGTAATATCAATTACCCGTAGTAGATTATGATCTACCGTATATAAATAATTACCCACAATCGAAAAACGGGCTAGAGAACCAGCTTGACCTGCTGAATCAGGGCTATTATTATTCACTACAGTATCTGCCGAACAAGCCATCATTATTGAAATACCTAAAACTAGAAGAATCAAAAGAAAATTATGGTAAATATATCGAATAGAATGAATCATGATTTTAGTTTGAAAAGCTGTAATAAGGAATTGGGAAAGCCCATTTTACTCATTATACAATTAAATAGAATTGAATTGGACAAGAATAGCGAAGGAACAAGTGAAAAATAAGTACTAGTTTTGATTCGGTAAATTTGACCCTATACGAGGCAAAAAACGTAGGCAATACAGGGCATTGGCAAGGCTTTTTAACGAAATATAAAGGCAAATTTATCAATCAAAATGACAAGTTATTTTTTTACTGTTCCGAAGCAAAGCAGGAAAGAAATGCTTTATAAATCTTCCCAATCAATAATTATTTTTCCTTTTTTGTCATTATGTGCATTCATATTTCCATCTGGCGGAAGCGGTGCTGGAAACATATTTTCAATTCTTTTAATCACCTTTGGCTCTTGTAAATTGGAAATATCAATAGCAACAAAATCAACAGAACTATCTACATAAAGTACTGAGCCTTTGATCGCAATATCTATATTTCCTGGAATCTCAATAAAGCCTACTTTACTAGTATTCTCTGGATCTGAATTGTCTAAAACATGGATGCCTTTATATTTTTCATTGATAAATATCTTTCTATTTTTGTAGTAGATTTTTCCTGGTTCCAATAAAGGTTGTGGCTCTTTAAATTGAATCGCTGCATCCGAACGGAAAGTACTTGCATCCATATAGACAGGCTTATAGTTTGGATAGTCATGAAAGCGATCTTCTACTCCTGTTAATTGGCAACTATTGAAACAAAAGTAACCAAATAGGAGCAGTAAAATGGAGTAATGGTTTTTCATAGTATTTTAATTTAGTACAGCGTAAATTAAGTTTCTTCGTATTTAGTAAGGAACAAGTGAAAAATAAGTTTACAGTTTTGATTGATAAATTTGTACACTTATTTTTCACTTGCTTCTAATGAGTAACTGGTAATGGAGAAACTTAATGGAATTGTAATAGGTTCTGTCCTATCACTAAGGAAAGCCTATTCTATAATAGTGGCTATGAATCTTACTTTGGTTGCAAATGTGACACATTTTAAATATTGTATATTTACAAAGCCTTTTCCCTTCATTCCTATTTTCTAAAATAGTAAACTTTTTAACCATCTTATGCAAACACTAGCCAACTTTGATGAATTATGGAACTATAAAGCTCCTGAAGAAACAAGAGCAGC
>JAHDFT010000015.1:0-8169 GCA_020628015.1 Bacteroidota bacterium | reverse complement strand
TAGCCAACTTTGATGAATTATGGAACTATAAAGCTCCTGAAGAAACAAGAGCAGCTTTTCAAGCCTTATTACCTGCCGCCAAAGCATCAAATGATATAGACTATTATGCTCAATTGTTGACTCAGATCGCCCGTACTCATTCTTTACAATATCAGTTTGATGAGGCACATAGCATTTTGGCAGAAGTGGCTGATTTATTGCCAAAGGTAAACACAAGCACACACATTCGATATTTACTAGAAAAAGGACGTTGCCACAATTCCAATAAAGAAAAAGCAGCAGCGATGACTTTATTTGAAGAAGCTTGGACAATGGGGCAAGGAAGTAATGCAGATTTTCACCTCATTGATGCAGCACATATGCTTGGTATTGCAGCTCCTCAAGACCAACAACTCGGCTGGAATCTCAAAGCATTAGCGATTGCAGAAAAAACAACTGATCCAAGAGCTGAGAAGTGGAAGGGAAGCCTGTATAATAATATTGGCTGGACTTATTTTGCTCAGGAGGAATATGAAAAAGCTTTAGCTATTTTTGAGCAAACTTATCAGTGGTATGTTGAACAGGATCACGAAAGATTTCGGCAGATTGCCAAATGGAGTATTGCCAAAACCTATCGTTTACTTAATCGTATAGAGGAAGCTTTAAAATTATTGTGGGAATTAGATGCCGAATACAAAGCCAATAAAATAGAGGAGCCAGGTTATAATCAGGAAGAATTAGGAGAATGCTATTGGGCTAAGGGAGCGCAAAAAACCGCTGCCGAGCATTTCAAACAAGCTTATGCTTTATTGTCTAAAGATACTTGGTTGGTAAAAAATGAAGCCCAGCGATTGGAATCACTTAAACAGAGGGCTGGTTTGTAGTATTAATATTTTAGTGATGGATTACATAGGCAAAGTAAAATGAACGGTAATACCCGATTCATGCTCATTACCTTTAATCCAAATATCCCCATCATAACGCTGCACAATTTTTCTACAAATCGGCAATCCTACCCCAAAACCTTCGTATTCATTATTCGTATGCAATTTTCTAAATAACTCAAACACCCTTTCATAGTCATTTTCGGGAATACCCAGCCCATTATCTTTGACCTGTATATGGTAATTCGCCTCATTTTTTTGAATACTAATATGAATTTTCGGAGGCACATTAGGATCTCTAAATTTAATGGCATTATCCAAGAGGTGGAAAAAAAGTAGAGCAATGGATTGATCATGCGCCATAATTTCGGGTAGCACATCAACCCTAATCTGCGCTTGATTATCCTTTATTTTTCTTCGCAGTTTATTTTTGACCTTATCTAATGAAATATTCAAATCAATATTAGTTGCTGGGATGGTTTCCAGACCTGCATTAGAAAAGTTGACCAATTGCTTGATCAAATCAGTCATTTTTCTAGAAGATTCTTCAATAATCGTCAAAAACTCTAGGCTATCCTCATCCAGTAGCTCTTGGCTCCGTTCTTTGATTAAGTGAGCAAAGGACTGGATGTGATTGAGTGGAGTACGGAGGTCATGAGAAGCAATGCTGGCAAACTTCTTGATTTCTTGCCTTTTCTGCTCCTTGAGTCTTTTTTTATCTTGCTGTAAATTGGCAATAAACACCTCTTTATTTTGTATATCCAATTGCGCTTCTAGTTTCTTAACTTCTAAAAGTTTTTGATGACTTAAAATTTGCTCATCATATTTCTTATAAAACTCATGGAAATAAAGGGCTTTTTCAAATTTACGTAGCGTTTTATGAATCTTATATAAAGTTTCATAAGTTTGAGCTATCGTTCGTTTAGAATGAAGCTGTGGTAATATTTGTTGGGCAACCAATATAGTTTGTAATGATTTATTGGTCTGCCCACTATCCAAATAAGCAAAACTAATATAGTTGAGTGCCTGTGTATGTAGATTAATGAGTTGATTGCTACCAAAATAGATTTCCGCTTCTTTAAATAAGATTTGCGCTGCTTGTTGATTTTTTTGATAGAGATAAAGTTGCCCCTTTTTTAAGTGAAAAAGAGCCGTATAATAAGGAAAATTAAGTTGTTCGGTAATAGATTGCGCTTCATTAAAATAGTTGATGGCAGAAGTTTCATTTTCTTGAAGCAATAGTATTTCGGCCATATTGATATAAATCAATACTTTTAGTGGCATACACTCGGCTTTATCCAATTTATTTAAGGTAATAGCATAATAATCTAATGCTTTAAAAAACTCTCCTTGTGCCTTATATAAATTGGCAAAATCAATTAAAGCCGCAGCTATGAACTCAGGAATATCTAATTGTTGAGCAATTTTGAGGGCTTCTGAGAAATTAATAAAAGCCATCGGGAAATTATCCAATTGGAGGTGAATCCGCCCCATAAGACTCCTACAAAGCCTAACATAATTCTTTTTTCCTTTTTCCTTAAATATTTTAATTGCATCAACTACCAAATCCATTGCTTCTGGATAGTTACTTTGCCCATATTTAATTAAGCTCAAATCATAGTGTAGCACCTTTTGTAGTACTAACAAATTCTCCTCTCTAGCAATCGCTTTCGCCCCATTGAGATACTGCATCGCTTGGGCATAATTACCCATAAAAATATGGTTTACCGTCATAGCCTCCAAGCTATTCGCCACCGCACGTTGATCTTTTAGGTTGAGATTTAGAGCTAAAGATTTACGAGCATATTCCAATGATTTATTATAACGACCTCGATTAAATTCTAATAAATAAAGTTGTCTAAGTGTCTTTTTGAGTATAATTTGCTGATGGGGTAATTGCTGACTTTGTACTAAAGTAGTAGAAGCATGTTCATAAGCAGCACTAAAATTGCCTTTGGTGTAGTAAATATCAGTCAATTCTTGAAGCACTTCTATATGAAGGTGATTGCTGATTTTAGGATTGAAGAGTAAGGTATTGAAATGGTCAAGTGCATCCTCTAATTGACCTTTTTGATGAAGTAATTTTCCTAGATTAAAATAGGCCTTCCATACATCTTCATTTGGAGGAAGTGTAATGGCCAATTCTTTTGCAGAATGTGCTATATTTAAAGCCTCATCATATTCTTTTTCCTTAATTAGTAAAAGACATAAGCGGTTCATTAGCAGTAATTTCCGCTCGATAGATTGTTCTGTTTGTAAAACAGCTTGAAGATGCTTGATTTCTTCAACTATATCAGGGACCCAACTCATAGACTGGTTTTTGAAAATATATTCCGTTTGTAGCTTGTCTGTAATGATGTACATACAATCACCAGCAAAACAATCACAGTGATAGATTATTAGTGATTAGTATACTACGCCACTATATAGTAGCAATATGTAAGCCAGAAAAAGACAGCACATTTACCAAAATGTTATTAATGCACGTGCAGATGAAATGTCTTTACTGACTATTGTTTGCAAAGTACGATGATGGATTTGTTATTATGACTAATAATAAGATAAGATTGAAACAATAGGGGTATAAAGTATTGAAAATAAGGTTAATTACTTATAATTGCTGTTGAAAGTATTTACTTGAGAGCTCTTGAAGAACATTCTTTGTAATGGGCTTGATAATGTAATCCGTAACAGATTTATAATTTAATGCTTTAGTACGATCTTCCTCATCTATAGAGGCAGAAAGCATAAACAATTTACAATCTTGTATCAACGATGCTGGAAACTGTTCATAAAACTCTAAAAAAGCCCAACCATTCATTCTAGGCATATTAACGTCTAAAAAAATGACTTGGGGGAATTTGGTTGGCTGATGCTCTACCAAATTAGATAGAAAAGATAATGCTTCTTCTGCTTGCTGAAAAGTATTCAATTGATTGGTAAAATTGGCATAATCAATTACTTTACTTATTAATAAACAGCTGATTTCATTATCATCTATTACTAACATAGAGTTTACCGTTTTCATAAATAAGTTCTTTATTCAGTTCGAGTGTAGAGGTTCTGACTGTCTAAATAAATAGTATGTAAAAAAGAAAGAATTAGGAGACTTACTACTTAGTAAGGAACAGTAAAAATAGATACCTTAGCACTCCTTCCCAATATTTTAAACACACTTATTATTCTGTCATCATCAATTATAATAAATTTAGGAGAATAAAGAGTCATTAATAAATCAAATACAATACTGAATTGGATACTGTTTTTGATGCTAGATATGTATATTTGTTCTAAATAAATGCTTTTTGATTAGAATGAATAACCAATCTTTAAGAAAAAAGTAAAAATGACATAACTGTGAAAGGGGTTTTACACAACACAGCATCATTTTTGAAATAGAAGGGAAAGGAATCAAAAATCACAGAACATTTTAGGTATAAACCTACTTATTCAATAATATGATAGCCCAACTACATAAAAGATACGTATTTAATCAACAGAAGGATACACTTTTTCAAAGTGGTTTTGGAAAAATATATAAAGCTACTGAGAAAAAGACTGGCAAAACAGTATGGTTAAAGGTGTATATGGGCGTTTGGATGCGCTATTGGGACATTCGGCCACATTTATCAAAACTTAAACAATTAGAGCATCCTTTTTTATTAGATATTGAGAAAAATTATGTTTTCCACTCCTCCAAATTACCCGAATCTGCTTTTCCAGTAGCAGTAGCGGTGGTCATGAGACAAGTAGACAAGATCAATTTAGTGCAATGGTTAAAAACCAAACCTAGCACAGCAGAATTGACCTCCTTTTTCTTGAAACTCAATGAAGTCATGGCTTATCTGGTAGAAAAAGGTGTTATTGTTGATGAATTATTATTTAAGGATATATGGATAGCTGAAAAAGGCGGAGTGGTTTATCCGCAAATTGATTTGGTCAGTATTAATAACCTCCCCCTACAAGCCAGATGGTCTTCTGAAGATACGCAGAAAAAGGAATCTGCGACCTTACCCATTCCTAAATTAACCAGCCTAGCCACTCGCCCACCAGAAGTATTTATGCCACATGAATACGGTGAAGCGGGCAAAATTACCACCGCAGCCAATTTTTGGGCAATGGGGGTTATTATGTATAAATGTCTCACAGGCAACTACCCTTTTGGTGACTTACAATCAGGAAAAAATTTAAAGTCCTTAATCTATGACATTATACACCTGCCGATGCCCGAAAATATCTCTAGTGTCCCAGAACCATTTCGGACGATTATTGTGCGGTGTTTGATTAAGAATAGTGAAGAACGTACCATTGATGCCGAAATGATTCAAGAAGGCTTAGAGGGCAAGTCTATTTTTGATGAATTTCCTGAAATTCCCCTAGAACAACCCATACAATCAAATGCAGACCCCCAATTAGCTAGTTTTATTGCAGAATATGAAAAAATGTTAGATGATGGGAGTATCGAACCTGTTGATTTAAGTCCAGATGTAGCAGAGGAGCAAAAAGCCCCTAATATTGCTAAAGAAAGTACGGAAGAAGTTGCTTTAAAGCCTGTTTTAGATATGATAGATGTGGTCACGGAGATGAATGAAGATCAGGTAGAAACGATTGTGTCTATTATGGAAGACACTCCTTTAATGGATGAACAAAATAATACCCATTTTACAAAACCAAAACAGGAAACGCCCAAGAAAACTAAGCAAACTAAACAAACCTATAGAACTAAACGGCAAACTAAAAATAAAGCTTCTCAAAAATCTATTGGTCAATGGTTGAGTGAAAAACTAGGACAACGATCATCTGATTTATTATTGATTAGCTTATTTGCTTGTGTCCTATTATTATCATTTTTAGTCCTGCTTTTACTACAAGATAAACGAAAGCCAGCTTCCCTAAATGGAAATAATCTAGTAGACCGTCAAGGTAATTTTGAGCAAAGAATGGTTGAAGCAGAGCTTAAAAATGCTGTTATTTTTGTCAAAGGAGGCGTATTTGAGCGAGGACAAACCGACCCAGATATTGGCTGTAAAGACTGTTCACAAGATGAACAACCTGTGAGAAATGTACGTGTGAGTGATTTTTATATGGATAAATATGAGGTAACGAATCTTCAATTTGCCACTTTTTTGAATGCCTATGGAGGTGATCGGATAAAAACAGGTATTGATTCAGGACAGATTATGGTTTGGCCACATGAATGGGGCATACAAAAAACAGATAAAGGAACTTGGGTACCACAAAAAGGATATGAAAACCACCCTATCGTTATGGTAAGCTGGTATGGTGCCAGAGCCTACGCACTTTTTTATGGCAAACGCTTACCAACAGAAGCAGAATGGGAATATGCCGCCAAAGGAGGCATTTCTGGAAAAGGCTTTCCCTTTAGCGGAGGAGCTTCCCCCGACCAATTGGCTTGGTATTACAACAATACCAAACAAACCGAAATGGTTGGACAATTACAAGCCAATGAATTGGGTTTATTTGATATGAGTGGAAATGTACTAGAATGGTGTTCGGATTGGTATGACCCTAAATTTTATGAAAAAAGTTCTGTAGTCAATCCACAGCAACTAGGCGGCAAGGATAAAAAAGTCATTCGAGGCGGATACTGGAACGGTAAAGTGATTGACCTGCGAACAACCGCACGCAAAAAGTTCTCCCCTAACCAAGCGAATTATTTAATCGGATTCAGATGCGTCAAAGATGGATAAACCGTGGGGGGGGATTACATATCCCCCCATTCCATATCGACCCCAAAAAACCAATCATAAAAAATGACCAATCAAAATAACACCAATATCCCCACCTACGATGTCATCATCGTAGGTGCTGGACTCTCTGGTATAGGCGCAGCCTATCACCTACAAAGCAAATGCCCCGAAAGAAGCTATACCATCCTAGAAGGTAGAGCAGCAATGGGTGGCACTTGGGATTTATTCAAATACCCTGGACTTCGTTCTGATTCGGATATGTATACATTAGGTTTTTCCTTCTATCCGTGGAAAAATCCCCAAGCCATTGCGGATGGGGCTTCTATATTGGAATACATCAAGGAGACAGCTAGAGAATTTAACATTGACAAAAATATCCAATACAATCACAAAGTCATCAACGCCGCTTGGTCGGATGATGAGCAAATGTGGACGCTGGATATTGCCGAACATGAGCAAGTTCCTCACCAGCGATTGAAATGTCAATTCTTGTTTATGTGCAGTGGCTATTACAATTATACCAAAGCACACACGCCCTCCTTTCCGAATAGTGAAGCTTTTGAGGGACAGATCATTCACCCCCAGTATTGGGATACCAGTTTAGATTATGCGGATAAAAAGGTCATCGTCATCGGGAGTGGAGCGACCGCCATCACCCTAGTCCCCGAAATGGCGAAAATAGCGGAGAAAGTCACCATGCTCCAACGCTCCCCCACCTATTTGGTCAATATGCCGAGTGAAGATCCTGTTGTCAATCTCGCCAAAAAAATCCTGCCCACTAGAACTGCTTATAGATTCGCCAGATGGAAAAACATTACAATGGCTATGGCTTTCTACAATGCCTCCAAACGCTGGCCGAATCGAATCAAACGACTGCTACAAAAGGGCATTCAAAGGGAAATGGGGGATCAATACGAGCATCGTCATTTTGACCCTAAATACGATCCCTGGGATCAACGGATTTGTCTGGTGCCTGATAGTGATTTATTCGATGCCATGAAAACGGGTAAGGTCAATATTGTGACCAATACGATTAAGGAGTTCACCCCTAGGGGCATCCTCCTGAATTCTGGGGAAGAACTCCCTGCCGACATCATTGTAACCGCAACAGGTCTGAGACTGCAATTGCTAGGGGGCATGAAGGTACAAATCAACGGGGAATCAAAGCCGACAAAGGAGATTGTTTGCTATCGGGGGGTGATGTTTAGCCGCATTCCCAACTTTGCCATTGCGATGGGTTACACCAACGCCTCCTGGACCCTCAAATGCGACCTGAATTGTCATTTCGTCACCCGCATTCTCAACCACATGAAAGACAATGATTACAAGGTCTGCACGCCCTATTTCGACCCTAGCGAGTTTGAGAAGGAGCCTTTATTGGATTTTGACGCAGGTTATATCAAACGGGCGGCGGATATTCTCCCACAACAGGGTTCTAAGGAGCCGTGGAAGGTCTATCAAAATTATTTTAAGGATCGCCGCTCTTTGGTGGAGGGGGATTTGGATGATGTTTATTTGGTTTATAAATAAATGTATATCGTCCTGAAATAGGTTGATACTTAAAGTGCAGTTGAAGGTCTCCTATTGGGTTGATG
>JAHDFT010000474.1 GCA_020628015.1 Bacteroidota bacterium | reverse complement strand
TCCTCAAAAGCTTTCATTAATTTGCGGTAATCTGCTTCGGTATCATTGGAAAATAAGATGGTATCTTTATAATCAATAGGAGAAATATCCAATACCTCAACTTTATGTCCTAGAAACGCCTCAATCTTTTGGAGGGTGGGCTGCTCTCGTTCACTACAAAAAGAATAAGCCCTCCCCTTCTGCTTGCCTCGACCAGTCCGCCCGACTCGATGGACGTAGTTTTCGGCTTGGTCGGGAAGATCGTAGTTAATCACCAAATCCACATCAGGAATATCTATTCCCCTAGCAGAAACATCCGTTGCAATCAAAATCTTAGTCTTACCTTGCTTGAATGCCTTTAACACCTTCGTTCGCTCGGCTTGTTCTTTGTCGCTGTGAATGGTCAGACTCTCGATTCCGACCCGTTCCATTGCCTTTTTCACCCGTTCTGCCCTTACCTTCGTCCGCACAAAAGTCAGAATCTTATTCCCTTCATTTTCATTGATGACCCTTTCCAAGAAAAAACGTTTGTCATCCATCTCCACAAAAGCTACGCTATGGTCAATATTTTTTGCTACAGGATTTTTGGGGGAAATCTGGATGTGAATGGCTTCTTGTCGAATGAGTGAATAAGCGAGTTTTTTGATCTTTTTATTAATCGTTGCTGAGAAAAATAGCGTTTGTCGTTTTCTAGGAAGTTTTCGCACCAAATCCTTAATGTCTTTGATAAAACCTAGATCGAGCATGTGATCTGCTTCATCTAACACTAATATTTGTACTCGATGTACTTTCAAATGTCCTTGACTGATGAGGTCGAACATCCGTCCAGGTGTGGCGATGAGAATATCCACTCGTTTTTCTAGGGCTTCGATTTGTGGGTCTTGGGCTACCCCTCCATAAATCCCTAGTATTTTCACTCTTGTGTATCGTGCGATTTTCTTAAATACATCGGTCAATTGCATCGCCAGTTCATGTGTTGGCACCATGACCACACATTTCACCCCATCTACCCTTCTCTGACGTTGTTTGTGCTTGTGTAATTTATGGATAATGGGAATGGCAAAAGCTGCTGTCTTACCTGTCCCCGTTTGCGCTACCGCCAATACATCATCTCCCCTAAAGATCGAAGGAATGGATTTATATTGTATATCCGTCGGCCGCTTAAAGCCTAATTCATCAAGGCTTTTCTTTAGTTCTGGCGCAATATAATAATTGTCGAATTTCATATGTTCATTTTAAATACTCACTTAGGAACAAGCTATGTAGTCATTAAGTTTTATAACGATTAATAAAAGCGATCATTTCTTGTACTCTGGCAAAAAGGGCGAATTTGGAATTGGCAGCGTGAAAGCGTTCTCTTTTATCATTTAACCAAGGTAGATAACCTCCCAAATGGATAAAAAATAGATCGCTTTTTGAGCTATATGCCTCCATCAATTGAATTCGTTTATCTATTTTCGTTTCATCTTTTTCGCCTATTAAACCTCGATTGTCAAAAATAATTAAATCGTAGTTGGCTGCTGCTTGAAATGCTTGTAAAACTTTAACATCTACCTTAGTAAAATGTAGTACTTCAAAAAATCCCTGCATCTGCTTTTGCGCTGTTTCATTTTCACAAATGACTAGTATGGGGTTTGTAATTTCATTTTTGTGTTCAATATGGCTGGCTTCCTCTTTTAAATCGTTATCATTTAAGGTATTCAAAAAATGAAGCAGGGATACGGTTATTTTATTATCTTGATTGGTGTAAATGTTATAATCTATTATTTCTCCCAGAAATTCTTTTTTATTCTTATTGAATCTATTTTTTAACAATACAAAGTCATCATATACCTCTCCTTCTGTTTTCAAACAAGCATCTAAATATTCAAAAGCTTTTTCTAATTTAGTATTGCTAATGATTTGTTTGATTTTTTGTGCTAGGCGTTGGCTGTTTTCCTTTGCCATTTCTTGTATTTTTTTAGGGTTTCAATAAATCCAATTTCTCACTAATAAAGACGCTTTTTAATTGCTCGTAAAGATAATTATTTCTGGCTCAATATTTCAAATTGACTGGATATTAATAGCCCTTGTGAGCAAGGGTTCGATGATTTGGTAATTCTTTCGATTTTGGTTCTATAGTTTGGAATTATGGTATTTCGGATCATATTGTCACAAAAAACTACTTGTTAAAGAGTCACTTCATAATGAAACTATTTGTAAATCATTTTCGTACACTAGAAAAAAAATCTCTTTATGTTATGTATGGATTAGTGAATAAAGCTGTTGAAGATCTGATTCGGACTAAATTTAGTGATGCAGTTTGGGAAAAGGTCAAGGAATTGGCTTGTGTAGATGCGGAAATGTTTGTAAGTATGAATGCTTATGATGATGACATTACCTATCGCCTAGTCGGTGCAGCTAGTCAGGTATTGGGCATTAGCCCAGAAGCTGTTTTGATCGAATTTGGTAAATATTGGGTCAATTATACCGCTAAGGAAGGTTATGGCAGTTTATTGGAAATGGGCGGTAATAGCCTACCAGAATTTTTGAAAAATTTGAATGCCTTGCATATTCGTGTGGGCATGACTTATAATAATTTAAAACCCCCTTCTTTCAATTGCGAAGAATTAGATGAGGAGACGCTTATTGTCAAGTATTTTTCTCATCGGAAAGGATTAGCTCCTTTAGTCATTGGCTTGTTACATGGCTTAGGAGATAAATTCGGTGTTGAAGTGGATATTACACAAACCCATCATCAAGAAACGGATCAATACGATGAGTTTAGGGTAAAGCATTATGCTAAACATACGGTAAACTAATTGATCCTATCGTTTAGTTAGAATAGAAATGGGGGAAGTCAAGAAAAAACACTTAATTACTGCTACAAATGGAGACAAGCAACTCAATCTGATTGCACAATTGTTTCCATTTCACTTTTTTTTGAATGAAGCATATGAAATCATTCAATATGGCAAAGCTATACCTAAACTGATTCCTAATATTACATTAGGTCAAGCTTTCGATCAATTCTTTACGATCAAACAGCCTTTCTTTCTCAAAAATATTAAGGAGGTTCAAAAATTTACGCAAAATATCTTTGTCCTAGATTGTCAATCTGAAAAAACAGCTCAATTAAAAGGGCAAATGCTCTTTTTAGAAGATAATCAATTGCTATTATTTGTTGGCTCTCCAATCCTTAAAAGTCCTGAGATGCCAAAAGAGCTGGGTATTACCCTGACTGATTTTGCTTTGTATGATTCCCTTCCTGATTATTTATTTGCACTTCAAGCACAAAATACCTCTCTAAAAGATGCGACGATACTTGCCCAAAAATTGAAAGAGCAAAAACAAGAGCTGATGCGCTCCAATGAGGAGTTGAAATGCTTTGCTTATGTCGCTTCTCATGACCTCAAAACACCTATCCGAAGTATTGTGAGTTTTTCTCAGTTATTGGCTACTCATTGTGCTAAACATTTGGACGCTTTAGGAGAAGAATATCTAAGTTTTATTATTGGTTCAGGTCGTCGCATGCAGGTTTTAATAGATGATCTGTTGACTTATTCAAGTACGCATCACAAATCAGGCGTTCATAAAGAAATTATTTTAAACAATCTCATAGATAGTGTTTTAGCTGATTTAAGTATACAAATTCAAGCCACCAAAGCCAACATAACAATACCTGAACTGCCTAATATCAAAGCAGATCAGCAACAGCTTTATCAACTTTTTCAAAATTTATTTAGCAATGCCTTGAAGTTTCATCAAACAACGATCCCGCCAACAATTCAGCTTTATTTTGAAGAAAGAGAACATCATTATTATTTTGAATTATCGGATAATGGTATCGGTATTGCACCAGAATATGCGGTAAGGATTTTCAAAGTATTTCAACGCTTGCATCATGTGGAGGAATATGAGGGAACGGGTGTGGGTCTGTCTATTTGTAAAAAGGTGGTGGAAAAGCATGGTGGGGAGATTTGGTTGAAGACGGATGTGAAGGAAGGGGCGACCTTTTGTTTTACGATTAAGAAGTTATAGA
>JAHDFT010000014.1:21383-24317 GCA_020628015.1 Bacteroidota bacterium | reverse complement strand
GCAAATAATACCCTTTGCTTAGAAGGTTTTCCTGTAAACACACATTTACCTTCCTCTAGTGGGCTATCCAATGGAATACAACGGATCGTTGCCTTTGTCGCATTTTTAATGGCATCTTCTGTTTCTGCGGTGCCATCCCAATGCGCCAAAATAAAGCCACCTTTATTTTCTAGTACCTCCTTAAATTCATCAAAAGTATCTACAGACGTAGTATGTGCTTGACGATAATCTAAGGCTTTCTGATAGATATTTTGCTGAATGTCTGCTAGAAGTTGAGTAATATAAGCTCCTGCTTCATCTATCGGCACTAATTTTTTCTCAAAAGTATCTCGACGAGCAATTTCTACCGTTCCATTATCCAAATCACGAGGGCCAATCGCTACTCTCACAGGAATGCCCTTCAATTCATACTCGGCAAATTTGAAACCAGAACGCTTGCCCTCATCATCATCATATTTCACCGTAACACCTGCTCCCAAGCTTGTTTTGATTTTATCCACCACTTCTTGCATTTCTCCCAAACGTTCTTGTGTCTTTTTATTAATGATTGGCACAATAACCACTTGAATTGGAGCCAATTTAGGAGGCAAAACCAATCCTTTATCATCCGAATGTGCCATAATCAAAGCTCCCATCAAACGAGTAGAAACGCCCCAAGAAGTTGCCCAAACATGATCCAAACCGCCTTCTTTTGTCTGAAATTGGACTTCAAAAGCCTTAGCAAAGTTTTGACCCAAGAAATGCGAAGTACCCATCTGTAGAGCTTTTCCATCCTGCATCAATCCCTCTGTTGTATAGGTTTCATCCGCACCAGCAAAACGCTCACTTTCTGTTTTGTATCCTTTAATTACTGGAACAGCCATATAATTTTCCATAAAATTGGCATATTCCCCCAACATCATCTCCGTTTCCTCAATCGCTTCTTGTTTAGTTGCATGAGCGGTATGTCCTTCCTGCCAGAAAAACTCTGCTGTACGTAAAAATAAACGAGTTCGCATTTCCCAACGGACTACATTTGCCCATTGATTGATCAAAATTGGTAAATCCCTATAAGATTGAATCCAGTTTTTGTAAGTATTCCAAATAATCGTTTCAGAAGTTGGTCGAACGATTAATTCTTCCTCTAATCTAGCATCAGGATCAACCACTACACCGCTCCCATCTTCACTATTTTTGAGGCGGTAATGCGTCACAACAGCACACTCCTTTGCAAATCCTTCTACATGTGCGGCTTCTTTACTTAAAAAGCTTTTCGGGATAAAAAGGGGGAATGCGGCATTTTGGTGGCCTGTCGCCTTAAAACGACCATCTAATACTTCTTTCATTTTCTCCCAAATGGCGAATCCGTAGGGCTTAATCACCATACATCCTCTAACAGCACTATGTTCTGCTAGACTCGCTTTGACAACTAATTCGTTGTACCACTTGGAGTAGTCTTCTGCTCGACTTGTAATTCCTTTACCTTTTTTTCCCATTTTTTTAAGTTATTATGGTTAATTGTCGTTTTCGACATGTAAAAATAAGCCTAAAATCGACGACTAAAGTTCCATGTAATCAATTTTATAGCATAGGCTTAAAAAAACGACGCAAATATAATTAAAAAAGCTGTGAGATGTGAGGTATTTTTATGGGGAAAGAGCTTTTGATTGACGGTAATAGACTAGTAGGTTTGTTTTCTCTCCATTTTTAGTAGAATAAAGGTACTTTTTGAGGGGACAAGGGTAAATTTTTGTAATTGCTAATCTAGGAATTAGTTCGTATTTTTATGGTACAAAAAGCAAGCAATTATTTTTACTTCTAAAAAGGTATTGGAATAAGATACCATTGAGCGTTTGATTATTTCAATGCCTATTTTGGAAGTTGTTATGATCCCAACAAACATTTTATGATTGTAATTGTATTATAAATAGATACTTATTTGTCTTAATCCCCTTTTTTAGCAGTTTTTTTCAAAAAAAAAACATTTTTTCTTGCTTTTTTCAAGAAAAATATATAGTTCTTTAAAAGACAAATGTATCCTAGCACTATTTTTCACGTCTTATTATTGTATGTGAGTTATTTAACTTACTAATTGAATCAGCAAATAATTAATAAATACGTATAAATTTCAAAGATGAACAAAAAATCATTTAACTGGATAGGCTTGTTAGTCTGCTGTCTTTTCGCTTCTGATGTGTGGGCACAAGATGACATTTACTATTCTCCTTCGGACACTAGGTACAATTATGGTGAGCCTTCTTATACTACTTCTGATTCCTATACGGATGGAGAAGGAGACACCTACGTTACCAACAATTACTACTATGATGATGATGTAGAATATGTGGTGTATGATGATGATTATTACGATTACTACTATTCTTCTCGTTTACGACGATTCAACAATAATGCTTATCGTTTTAACAGAGGATATTATAGCGACTATTTTGTGAATAGCTACTACTACAATAATGATCCATTCTGGTGTGGTACTTCTATATATACAGTAAACTTTTATCCAAATAATAGATGGAATCGCAGAAGTAACTTTTTTAGAAGTTATAGTTATTCTTATAATAACTTCAATGATTTCTGGTGGGGATTTGGTCGTCCTAATACCGTAGTGGTTTGGAATAATAATCCTAATCCTTGGAATACGTGGAACTCTTGGAATTCATGGAACTCTTGGAATAACCCTAATCCTTGGGTGGCTAACAATTATTGGAATTCTTACTATGGATATGGTAATGTATATTATAATAACTTCAATAATTTCAATAATAATTTCTGTCCGTCTAATTATACTAATGTTAATAATTATAACTACTACGATAATAACGATGGACGTAATAGTGATAATAGCCGTTATGGACCACGTAATGGAAGAGGTGGCGGATATGTTGATGGACAAACGATTCCATATATAGATGGTGGAAGTAAGTGGAATGCAGGATC
>JAHDFT010000014.1:14921-21283 GCA_020628015.1 Bacteroidota bacterium | reverse complement strand
TCCATATATAGATGGTGGAAGTAAGTGGAATGCAGGATCGAATGTTGGTGGTAGTGGTACCAATTATGTAGGTACAAACTATGATACTGGTGGATCAAAGGATAGAGGAAAAACAGATTATGAAGTAGGTGTGAATGATAATAATACTAACACTAATAATGGTGGACGTGCAACTCGTAACTTAGTACCTTATGAGTCTGGAAAAGATAGATCTTACACATCAGGTGCCAATACTAGTAGTAATTATACGAATGCGACAAGTAAAGGGACTAGCCGTTCTTCTACTTATGAGCAAGCTCCTAGACCAAATAATGATTATACTAAGGTGAACAGAGATAGAAGTAAAGCAACAAGAGATTATTCTAATGTTAGTAAAAACAATCGCTCTAATGCGAATGCGAATGTGAAGAATAATGTAAGTCGTAGTTCTAAATCAACAACTTCAAAATCTTACAGTTCTAAACCTTCTAAGTCTAGTAAATCTTATAGTTCTAAGCCTGCTAAGTCTTCAAAATCTTACACAACTAAGCCTTCTAAGTCTTCTAGGTCTAGTAAGTCTTATAATTCTAAGCCTTCTAAATCTTCTAGGAGTTATTCAAGTCCTAGTAGAAGTAGCAAAAGCTATAGTAGTCCTAGTAGAAGTGGCTCTAGTTCAAGAAGTAGTGGAAGCAGTCGTTCAAGCCGACCAAGAAACTAAACAATAAATAAATGATTCATTACTAATTTAATTGTAATTACTTATTTATTTTCCAATAGTTTCAATTTATAAAAAAATGACCGCCATTTTAGGCAGTATATAATCAAGACTTCTTTTTCCAGACTAATGTATTATTAGTTTTGGGGAAAGAAGTTTTTTTTTACTATTTTTTGTAGTTGAAAACAGAAATAGCAAGATCTGATTATTTCGTCTATTTTCATCCACTTTTTTAAAATAAAAATATACAATGACCATAAAGAATTTTTGTTTAAGCTTATTCCTCATTAGTATTTCCTTCACTAGTTTGGCTCAAACCTTAGTAGATGATGCTTTGCGTTATACACATACGACTTTTGGTGGTTCTGCTAGGGCAACAGGATTAGGAGGGGCTTTTACTGCTTTAGGTGCTGATTTGACTTCACTTAGTACCAATCCAGCTGGTTTGGGCTTTTATCGCAAGTCAGAATTTGCCATAGCACCTAATTTATATTTTACTAGAGCGAATGCAGATTATTTGGGTACGGCTAGTAATCAAAATGATCTATATTTTAATGTAAATAGTGCTGGGGTTGTTTTTTCTAATACTGCTATTGCTAGAGGTACAGGTAGTCGCTTTAGAGCTTTCAACTTTGGTTTTGGTTTCAATAGAATGCAGCATTATAATGGGAAGGTGCTTTTTAGAGGAGAAAATGAGGAGCATTCTATATCTGATTACTACGCCGAGCAAGCGAATGGAACAACTTATTATGATTTGGATGATGTTGATTTTTTTGGATCTGGTATGGCTTGGGCAAGTTATATGATTGATTTGAGAAATAATGATCGAGAGGATCAATATATTGGTGTAGCGAATGGAAGTACTGTCGAGCAAATCCAATTTATGGAGGATCGCCGAGCTTTGGATGAATATGTTTTTGGATTTGGAGCGAATTATGATGACCGTCTATATTTTGGAATGGGTTTGAATATTCCAGTAATGCGTTATCAACATGAAGTGAATTATGAAGAAAGAAATGTGGATAACTCTATTTCAGATTTTGAAGAATTAACTTTAGTAGAAACCTTAGATGCCACAGGTGGTTCTATTAAGTTGAATGTAGGCTTAACTTATCGAATATCAGAGTATTTGAGAATTGGTGGGGCTTTTCATTTTCCTCAAAATTATCGAATCCTAGAGAGTTATTCTACAGATATGGGCGTGCAGTTTGCGACAAGTAATGAACAGGTAGAAACTAGATTTGGTAATTTTGAATACAATTTAAAAGCTCCTGCAAAGGCTTTATTAGGAGCGTCTGTTTTCCTTAAAAAGCGAGGATTTATTACGGTGGATTATGAATTGGTCAATTATTCCAATCTTTCCTTTGATTTCAGTAATAATGGATCGGCTGGTGATATAGCTTATGCTTCAGAATTGAATGCAGCGATTAAGGATAGTTATAAAGCAGTATCAAGTTTACGTTTAGGTGGGGAATTAGCCATTAAAAAGTTTCGACTTAGAGGTGGTTTAGGCTTTTTTAGTAATCCTTATACTAATGAAAACTTGGATGGGAGTCGCAAGCATTTTTCGCTGGGTTGGGGCGTAAGAGAGAAAGGGGCGTTTTTTGATATGGCTTATGTCCGTTCTTTTCATCAAACCTCTTTATTGCCTTATGACCTAGAAACACAAGTTGTTGAATCTGCTTTGATTAATCACAATAATGGTCAATTGACCTTTGGATTTGGGGTAAGGTTCTAATTTAGTAACTGTTACTTATCACTAAAAAAGGGTTTTTAATCAAAATCCAGCAAGCTAATTGTCAATTTTAGCATACAGTAATAAGAATTGTATGCTAGAATTGACAATTCTTTTTTATACCCTAACGTTTAGTAATGGATTAGATTTGGTAATTTTACAGCATTAATGTTAATCGATTCTATGAAGCACCGTTACCTTATTATAAACCTATTCTTTTTATTTCTTCTTTGGGGAATAAATATACAATCTGCTCAAGCGAATCACGCAATGGCAGTAGATTTGAATTATTTTTGTATAGATGGACAAACTTATGAAGTGCGTTTGTCTTTTTATTATGATTGTGGAAGTACAGAGATTTTGACCGCACCTGATGCACCAGTAGTTAATTTATTATCTATAAGTTGTGGCATCAATCAAGATATTGTTTTAGAACAAATTCCGCTAGATTTTGGGCAAGAGGTGTCGCAGTTGTGTGAGGAAATTTTATCGAATAATGGGAGTAATTGTCAAGGAGGGGATCAACCTGGTGTGCGAGAATATCGTTATCGAGGGACGGTTGAATTGACGGAGCAATGTGAGGATTATTTGTTTAGTTATCAATTGCCAGATCAAGAGTTTAGGAGTGCTGGAATTACCAATTTATTGAGTTCGGAATTATTGAGTATGCATGTAGAAGCTAAGTTAAATAATACTTTGGGTTGTAATAATTCTCCTGCTTTTAATACTATTCCTGTAAGCTATTATTGTACACAAGGTAACTTTTTCTATCCTGGAACGGTGGAAATAGATGGGGACAGTATTGTATATACGCTAGTTGCACCTAAATCTGCTGCTGGTGTGGCAGTACTTTATGAACAAGGTTTTGTTGCAGAAAATCCCTTAGTAGCTGGGATATTTGATTTTGATTCGGTTACTGGATTTATTGAATTTCAAGCAGATCAACAACAAAAAGCAGCGGTTGGTTTATTAGTAGAAGAGTATAGAGATGGGGAGTTGATTGGTTCGGTGATCAGAGATATGCAGTTTATTGTATTGGATTGTACGAATCGTCCACCTTTGATTCAGCATACAGTCATTAATGATCCTAGTAGCTTTAATGAATTGCGAACTGATTATTATACTTTTTGTGCAGGAACAACTTTTACTTGGGATACACAAGTACGAGATTTTGACCCAATGGATTCTGTAAGTGTCGTAGCGGATTTAAGTCTTTTTAATGGAGCCAGTTTGGAGATTACCGATAAAGTAAACAATCAAGATGTCACCTATCGTTTTGAATGGACACCTGATATTACACATGTTGGATTACATGTCCTAGCTTTAAGAATCAATGATAATGCTTGTGAAATTTCTGCTATTGCGGAGAAAATTGTGTATTTGGAGGTGATTGGTGCGCCTGATGTTGGACCTGATGTTGGATTTTGTGAAGGAGGATTACCACTCGTTCTTGAAGTAAGTGGTGGATATGATTTTACATGGACTCCTACAACTGGTTTAAGCTCTCAGAATGCCAATAATTCAATTGTATTAATTGAACCAGTAGCAGGGATGTCAGAGATGACTTATACTGTTAGCAATGAATGTGGAGAAACGGATGTGTTGACGGTTAGTAATGTAGAAAATTTTGAATTGGATCTAGCAGATGTTCGAGTGTGTAGAGGGGATGGTGTGGAATTGATGGCGGATGCAGGAGCTGGTACTTTTAGCTATAATTGGTCGCCAACGATTGGTTTGAGTGATCCAACCATTGCCAATCCAATAGCGTCACCAAATAATACAACAACTTATACTGTAACGGTTACTTCTGATGATGGTTGTAGCATTAGCGCAAGTAATCAGGTGGAGGTGGTCAATGACTTACGAGGTCAGGTGGTGATTGATCCAGCAGAGGATGTTGATATTTGTCAAGGGGAATCTGTTACCTTAAATGCGAATTTTGAATTGACATTTTCCTTTTTTTGTGGCTTGGCTGATGATCCTTCTGAAACTTGTAATACAGAGCTTACGAAGTTTACTCCTGTAAATGGAGTTCCAGAAACTAGTTTTAAGGAGAGTCCCTATAATATGAGTAAGCCTTTCAATCGAGTGCAATATTTATTCAGAGCAGATGAATTACAGATCATACCTGGGAAGATTACCTCTTTATCCTTCGATATTATTCGCCAATTATCTACAGAAGATTATCAAAATTATTCGATCAAAATGGGCTGTACAGATGTCAACGTTTTGGATGATTATGTACAAGGTTTACAAGAAGTTTTTTTCAGAGCATCATTACCAGTCAATATAGGAGCTAATATTCATGTTTTAGATACGCCCTATGAATGGGATAGTAGCTCTAATTTGGTGATTGAAATTTGCAATACACCAACTGAGGCTGATTTTTTTGATGAAATAGCTGTTGCTGATGTAGGCTATAATGCTACTTTGGTAGGTAATTCTAGCAATACTTCCTTTACTAGTGGATGTGTGGTGACTCTAAAAGAAGCTTCCCAACTACGTCCCATCACCACTTTTACCTATTGCTTCCCCGATTTTTCCAATATTCCTCCTGCTGTTTGGTCACCTGCTGAAGGTTTATCTACTACACAAGGACCAACAACGATTGCTGCTCCTACAACTACAACAACTTATACGGTACAATTTGGTGATGCAGTTTGTATTGCTCCACAATCTATTACCGTAAATGTAGCTGATCGAGGCATTGAAGTTCGATCAGATACAACGATTTGCGAAGCACAAGCTGTTCAATTATTTATCAATGGGGATATTCCTACAGATGCAACTGTGGAATGGAGTCCGAATACAGGATTAAGTAATCCCAATGCTAGAACAACACTTGCTGATATAACAGAGGATATTACTTATGCTGTTACCGTCAATTTTAATGATGGTTTGGCTTGTTCCACTATAACAGATTCGGTAAGTATCAATGTAGGAATTGCCACACCACTTAGTTTGTCATCAGAGACGATTTGTGGAGGAGAAATACATACTTTTGACTTGCAAGGAGCAGATGGGTATAGTATTAGCTGGGAAAATGGTAAGGGATTGAGTTGTTTAGATTGTCCGAATCCAACAGTAACCGCAAGTATTACAGATGACTATAGTGTGACGATAACGAATGGAGGCTGTCAAGAAGTCTTGTCTAGTACTTTGACTGTTGTTCCTAATCCTACTTTAGAACCTTTGTCTGATATTCGAGTGCGCTCTGGAACGGCTGTGGTATTGGAGGCTTCTGGGAATTATGAGGAATTGACCTGGCGAGATCAGCTAGGTAATGTTTTGGATGGTGTTGCGCCAGAGGTCATGCCTAGTAGCACGACTACTTATATTGCGGAGGCGGTGAATGGAGATTTTTGTCGAGTGGAGGAAACGCTTCAGGTGATTATTACTAGTTGTGAAGGCTTAAAAATGCCAACTGCTTTCAGTCCAAATGGGGATGGCTTGAATGATTTGTTTTTACCTGCGATTGCCGATTATGATTCCCTAACTATTTTCCAAGTGTATAATCGTTGGGGAGAAATGGTGTATGAGCATGATTTGATGGGGCAATTGGCAGGTTGGGATGGTCAATATGAACAGGTAGCGGCACCTGTAGGTAGTTATGTGTATCACATTCGTGCAGTTTGTGAAGATAGGGTGATTGAGGAGCGAGGGCATGTATTATTGGTGAGATAGGCATTGTATAAACAGTTTTTGAATAATATCACTATGACTAAGGAACAAGTGAAAAATAAGTTTACAATTTTGATTAGTCAAATTTGACCCTAGACGAGGCAAAAAACATAGGCAATGCAGTGCCTTGGCGAGGCTTTTTAACGAAGTATAGAGGCTAATTTGTCAATCAAAATCATATTTATTTTTTACTGTTCCTAAGACTCAATCCAATGACTTTTTTTAATTTTGTGGTCGAATAAGTGTTCTTAC
>JAHDFT010000014.1:0-14821 GCA_020628015.1 Bacteroidota bacterium | reverse complement strand
CTAAGACTCAATCCAATGACTTTTTTTAATTTTGTGGTCGAATAAGTGTTCTTACTTATCAAGTAATAAAGTCGAAGATGAGCAAAAAACGAAATAAAGCAGCGCAAAAAGCGCAACAGCAAGCAGTAAATAAAAAGCGAACAAACAAAAAAACAGCTTCTTCCTTTTGGCAGCAGTCGAAACAAGCGATAATGGTTTTAGCAGGACTGGCTTTTGCCCTGTATATCTATAGCGTATCCTTTGAATATGCCTTGGATGACCAATTGTATATTACCAGCAATCAATTCACCAAAGAAGGAATTGCAGGGATTTATGATATTATGACCACAGAAAGTTTGGTCGGTTTTTTTGGTAAACAAAAGGATCTTCTAGCAGGAGGGCGTTATCGACCATTGGCGATTGCTACTTATGCCATAGAATATCAGTTTTTTCAAGAAAGTCCAGGTTTTACCCACTTTGTCAATATACTGCTCTATTGCCTTACTGCGATTATCTTGTATCGTTTATTATTGATGCTCATTCCCCCAGAAAAAGAACGCAAATGGTATTTGAGTTTGGCATTCATTACCACCGCTTTATTTATTGCTCATCCCATCCATACAGAGGTGATTGCCAATATCAAAGGTCGAGTAGAGCTTCTAGCCTTACTATTTGCCTTACTGACAGTCTTCTATTCGGTCAAATATGTGCGTTTGAAGCAGGTGAAGTATTTGATTTTTAGTGGAATTGTCTTTTTTCTTGCCCTTTTATCCAAAGAAAGTCCGATTACCTTCCTAGCAGTCATTCCATTAACCCTATATTTCTTTACCAAAGCATCGGTCAAAGATTATATCACTACAATGTCCCCTTTACTGGGCGTTTTAGTCCTATTTTTTCTGATTAGAAAGCTCGTTTTGGGTTATTTTATCAGTAGTGGGGTGGTAGTGAATGAATTATTGAATGATCCTTTTTTAGAGGCATCTGTAGGAGATCGTTATGCAACGGTATTTTACACCCTAGGAAAATACATTCAATTACTCTTTGCGCCCATTACATTAACACATGATTATTATCCTAAGCAAATCCCAATCATTGGCTGGACAGATTGGAGAGCTTTGACTTCATTTGTGTTATATATAGCTATTGGCCTAGGAGCTTTATATGGGATTTATAAGAAGCATTTAATTGGTTATGGTTTGGCCTTTTTCTTGATTACACTTTCTATTGTTTCCAATGTCTTTGTGAATATCGGAACCTTTATGAATGAACGCTTTTTGTACATTCCTTCGATTGGCTTTTGTTTAATTCTGGCCTATATTTTGGTGAAGATATTACCAAACTACATTAAGCCGCTTCAAAATACCAAAGTCCTCACTTATTTATTGATTGGAATATTGACTTTATATGGTTTGCGTACCCTTGTCCGTATTCCTGCTTGGAAAAATAATGAGACGCTTTTTTTGACAGATGTAAAAACATCCACCAATAGTACTAAATGTAATACTTCAGCAGGTGGAACGCTATTAGAGAAAGCAGTTGTGTTGAAAAATCCAAGTCGAAAAGATCAATTATTAGGCGAGTCTATTGGGTATTTAAAGAAGGCTTTGGAATTGTATCCCAATAATCCGAATGCTTTGATGTTGTTAGGAAGTGCTTATTTTGAGCGCAATAAGGATTATAAAAATGCTTTTGATAATTATTATCACCTATTGACCATTAATAAAAATCACAAAGACATCCATCGCATTTTGCATAATATGGCAGATGTGGAAGAAGAGCCTAAAAATGTGGACATCTTAGTTGATTTCTTGGAAAATAAAGTGATTCCACTAGAACCGAATACTTTTCAGCCTTATAAGGCTCTAGGAGCTTTGTATGGTAAGAAGAAAAATAATTTGAATAAGGCTTTGGAGTACCTTAATAAAGCAGCAGGTTTTAAAAATGCTTCTGAAGGAACCTTCCAAGATTTGGCGGTAGCTTATGGTATGAAACAAGATTATCCTAAATCTATTGAAGCAGCTAAAAAAGCATTGGCCATTAATCCTAAAAATTCACAAGTATTATTGAATCTGGGGATTACCTATCAAAATATGGGGGATACGATCAAAGCAAATAAATACATTAATGATGCAAAGGCGATTAATCCACAATTGGGGCGACGGAATTAGAGGAAAATAATGATTGTGGCTTAATCAAAATAATGGGATACCATAGATGAGTGATTTGTTCCCATTATTATATGTAAATACAAAAGATAAAATGTTTAATAATCAGAAAGTAGTGGTGGTGATGCCTGCCTATAATGCAGCACAAACCCTTGAAAAAACCTATAAGGAAATCCCTTTTGACATTGTAGATGAGGTGGTTTTGGTAGATGATTGTAGTAAGGATGATACGGTTGATGTGGCGAAATCACTAGGCATTGAGCATGTGATTCGACATGATAAGAATAAGGGTTATGGAGGGAATCAGAAATCCTGTTATGCGAAGGCTTTGGAATTGGGTGCAGATATTGTGATTATGGTGCATCCTGATTATCAATATACCCCTTTATTGATTCCAGCAATGGCAAGTATTATTGGAAATGGTTTGTATCCTGTCGTTTTGGGTTCTCGTATACTAGGAAAAGGAGCTTTAAAAGGAGGCATGCCGATTTACAAATACATCGCCAATCGCTTTTTGACCTTTTCCCAAAATATCCTTATCAACCAAAAATTATCAGAATACCATACTGGTTATCGAGCTTTTTCTAGGGAGGTATTAGAGTCTTTGAATCTGGAACATAATTCGGATGACTTCATTTTTGATAATCAGATGTTGTCCCAGATCTTTTATGCAGGTTATGAAATAGGGGAGGTGACTTGTCCTACAAAATATTTTGACGAAGCTTCCTCGATTAATTTCAAGCGGAGTGCAGAGTATGGTTTAGGGGTTTTGAAGGTTTCTTTTATGCATTTTTTACAAAGAATCGGTTTGGCGAAGTTTAAACTTTATGAAAAGCGGTAAATATGACCTTATTGACCATTCGATTCTTGTCATTTGTGCAAAATAAACCCTCATTCATGTCCGTTACTCCTTGTATCTACTGTCATAGTTTGAATAGTGAACTCCTTTTTTCTACTACAGATACCAATCAACAACTATTTTTCTTGCGAGAATGCCATGATTGCCAATGCATTTTTCTAAGTCCCCAACCTACTGCCCAACAATTAGCCATAGCTTATGATGACCGTTATTATGGCGACCGAGCCGATAAATTTGACAGCCTTATAGAACGTTTTATTGATCATTTTCGCTGGCAACGTGCTAGATTTGTCACCAATTACTTAGAGCCGAATTCTAAAATACTAGATATTGGTTGTGGGAATGGTCGTTTTTTGAGTTATATGATGCAATTAGGGAATCATGAAGGCTATGGGATTGAATTATCAGGCAAAGCGGCCAAAAGAGCAGCACAGGTTCCTGGTATTCAGTTAAAAGAAGGGATATTGGAAGTTGACGATTTTCCTGCTAATACATTCGATGCAATTACTATGGTACATGTTTTTGAACATGTCAATAATCCTAAAGCTCTACTAGGTATCATGCATCAAATCCTAAAGCCTGGCGGTATTCTAGTCCTTTTTATTCCCAATATTGATAGCTGGCAAGCTCGTTTATTCAAGGGGGATTGGCTTCATTTAGATCCACCTCGACACCTCTTTTTTTTCCGTCCTAATGATTTACAAAAGAATGTAGAAAAGGAAGGTTTTGACTGGTTGGAGAATCGTTATTTTAGTCCCGAATACAATCCTTTTGGGGTTCAACAGAGTATTTTGAATAAACTATTGACCAAGCGAGAGGTTTTATATGAACATTTGAAGGGGAATGAGGATTATGTAAAAGAATATGCAAAGGGAAATTTATGGTTGCAAAAAGCCTTCGCTGGATTGAGTTTGCCCTTATTTTTCTTTACGGATTTACTAGCTGCTGGTTGTAAAAAAGGAGGAACGGTGGTTGGTTTTTTTAGAAAACGATAGTTGATTAAATGATTAAAAAACATGAAACCAAGCATCATTAAAAAAGCAAGTCTAAAATCCTTTTATATTCCTGAACGCTGTCATATTAAGGAATATATGAATGAAGCACCTTGCTCTATTGCAGAAGCTAGGGTAGAAGTGGGCGTAACGACTGTACTACATGCCTTAAAAGGAGTAGATGAACTGTATTATCTCCTTGCTGGTAAAGGAGAAGTGGAAGTAGATGGACAAATTTTGGGAGAAGTTGGGGTAGGAGATTTGGTTAAAATTCCCAAAAATACAAGCCAGAGGATTCGTAATATTGGAACGGAGGATTTATTATTTCTATGTATTTGTGTGCCTGCTTTTCAGATGGAAGCTTATGTGGATTTGGAGGCATAAATAGATGGATACCTATATAATATAAGTAATGATGACTATCCCCAATATAAATTGCCCAATTGCCCCTAAAATTGCTAAATTTGTAACATGAAAATGCAAAACATAATAACCACAATTATATGTTGTTACTTTGGTCTACTAGGAATAGCAGTCCAAGCACAAACTTTTGATGATCATAAGGTATTTAGTAGCGGCTCAGGTGCCATTACGATTGTCCGTTTTGATCATCAAAATGAGCTATTTGCCTCTGGAAATAGTAAAGGACGGGTGGTCGTTCGTAAAGTGAGTGATACTCGTATTGCTAATTTGCTACAGGCACATGACGGGGCGGTGCATCATCTCAGTTTTCACAAAAATCAACCCTTATTATTGACCTGTGGTAAGGATAAAAATGTACGAGTTTGGAATTTGGGGATTAAGGCAAATGTACCCGTTTATGATCTCACAGAGCAAGTAGGCGTACAAAGTCAAGCAGCTAATTTTGCTTTTTTCAATCAAAGTGGACAAGATATTTTTTATGGGGTACCAGATGGAACGATTTATATTGTACGAGATGCGATGACCAAATCGCCCCAAAGACCAGCTACTTTGATTCATCTATCAAAGGGAATTTACAAGGCTGCTTTGAATAAAGTACAAGATAAACTATTGATTGCCTCTGATAAAAGCGTTTTTCTATTTAATCCAGAGACTCAAAAAGTCAGGGAGAGTTTTCGAGTTTGCCCCAAAAAGGTAGTAGATGTTAAATTTACCCCTGATGAAAAAAGTTTTGGCTGTTTATGTGATGATGGTACCTTTGGCATGTATGATTTGGCATCAGGAAAAGAGATTGTCAAACGGAAAATGGTAGCTCCTGGAAAGACAGAGCTGGCTTTTTCTCCTGATGGAATCTTTGTGGTGATTGGTGATCCAGGTAAGGAGCCGAAAGTCTACTATACAGAAAATTTAAGCGAAGCTTGTCTTTTAGTCGGACATATTGGACCTGTTAGAACAGTGACATTTAGTGCGGATAGTAAAAATATTTTATCAGCAGGAGATGGGCAGTTTACCAAAATGTGGAAATTCCGTAAACTTTATGGAGATGATATACCAAAATCTTTACAAGAACCTTTGGCTCCACTTCCACCAACGCCTACACCTGTAGCTCCTACACCAAATAATTCCATGCCACCACCTATAATGCCTACCACAACCAAACCAGAAGTCAAGCCAATCAATCCTGTAGATACCATTGAGGCTTTGGTATTGAAATACAATAAAAATCGACCAGATTCACTAGGAAATCGAAAGGTACAACGAAGTCAGAAAATTCGAGTAAAGACAGATGTTTTGGAGTTTGTGGTTTGGGATGAGGAATATGTAGATGGAGATACGATTTCTCTTTATTTCAATGGAAATTGGTTATTAAAAGGTTATGCTTTAACTGCTTCAGAGAAACGGATTAAGGTCAAAATTGATCCTAATATAGATAATTACCTCATTTTACACGCTCATAATGAAGGAACAAAGCCACCAAACACCGTTGCTTTAAGGGTTTTTGATGGAGTTAGAGAGCGCAAAATTACTTTAATGTCTAGTATGCGAGTTTCTGATGCGATTCTTTTTGAGCCGTATTAGTGAGAACACTTATTTTTCACTTATTTCTTGTAAATAATGAGATGAACCTAGTATCTCTAGGTATAATCACCTTATTTCCTAGTGTTTGTGGGTATTGCCCTAAAACAAAAAGAAAGCATCAGTCGTTATTTAGACGTAGTAAAATATTTATTTTACCACATATCAGAGCTTTGGCTATTTTTTTGATGTTCAAGATAGTGTCTAAATACTGAAAGGTTCGTCTGAACAAGGAGCCAGAAAAAATCATTTCTAACGAACAATATCTAACACTTTTTCAATAATGAAAAAAATACTCCTAATACTTAGCTTATTTGTTGCCTTCCAAACAATTTCCTTTGCTCAAGTTAGACCACAAATAAAAGCAACAAATAAACCAACGGTGGGTAATAAACCCAAGCCAAAGGTGAATAATGATATAAAATTAGCGAATCAGTACTTTGTGCGAGGAGAATATGAAAAAGCAGTTGTTTTATATAAAAAGCTGTTTGATGAGAATCCGAATAGTACGCATTTCTATAAAAACTATTACCGATCTCTACTTAAATTAAAGCGATATACAGAAGCTGAAACTGTTTTGCGAGAGCAGATGCGTCGTCGGCCAAAGGATGTCACCTTATTGGTTGATTTAGGATTGCTGTATAAAACTCAAGATAAAGAGGATCAGGCACAACAACAATTTGACAAAGCATTAGAAAAAGTAGACTATACCAATGCGGCTTCTATTGCGAATGCATTTACTAGAGCAGATGAGCTAGATTTGGCGATTAGTTGCTATAAAAAAGCAGGAGAGTTGACCAAAGGTGCAAGGGATTACTCGCTTCAATTGGCTTATATCTATAAAAGAAAGGGGGAAATGCCTGATATGATGACCAATTATCTCAATCATGCAGAGAAAAATCCTTCTAATGTGCAAACGGTGAAAATTGCTTTCCAAAAAGTAGTGACAGAGGAGGAATATATGGAGGAGTTGATGACTCAATTGTATGGACGCATCCAAAAAAAGCCAGATGTCGCAATCTATTATGATTTGTTGACTTGGAGTTTTATTCAACAAAAAGATTTTGATTCTGCATTTACCCAAGCCAAAGCCTTGGATAAGCGTTTCAAAGAAGATGGTAGCAGAATGATTGATTTGGCTAAACTGGCAGCTATGGAAAAGGAATATGATGTGTCAGTAGATGCTTTGGAATACCTGATTGAAGAAAAGCCTAAAAGTAAGCTTTTAATCAGAGCGAAAAAGGATTTGTTGAAATATCGTAAGTTGAAGGTGACAGAAATGGGCATTTATACGCCAGAGGATTTAACCAAATTGAAGAAAGAGTATATCGAATTTTTGGAAAAGGAAGGAGAGACTCCGCAGACGGTAAAACCGATGCGAGAGTTGAGTCATTTATATGCTTATTATTTACATGATATTGGGCCTGCGATTAATTTGCTACATAAGGTGTTGGATATGCCAGCCGTTAGTAATAGTGTGAAGGCATTGACCAAGCTTGATTTGGGTGATTATTACCTCATGAAGAATGAAGTTTGGGAAGCGACTTTACTCTATTCGCAAGTAGATAAAGCCTTGAAGGATGACATTTTAGGCGAGGAGGCTCGTTTTAAGAATGCTCGTTTGTCTTATTTCAATGGGGATTTTGTATGGTCGCAAGCGCAATTGGATGTCCTCAAAGCTTCTACTTCAGAGTTGATTGCCAATGATGCTTTAGAATTGTCTGTTTTTATTACCGATAATATGGGTTTGGATACGACAACAACCCCTATGAAAATGTATGCTAGAGGAGAGTTATTATTGATGCAGAATAAGGCAGATCAGGCATTTAGAGCGATGGATTCGGTTAATTTAATGTATCCAGATCATGTATTAGAGGATGATATTTTGTTGAGAAAGGCAAAGTTTTATGTGCAACAGAAGAATTATCCTGATGCGGTGAATGAGCTAGAAAAATTATTGATTGAATATAAGGAAGAGATTTTGGCGGATGATGCTTTGTTTATGCTGGGTGAAATCAATGAATTACACCTAGAAGATAAGACCAAAGCGATGGAATATTACCAAGAATTACTAGTGGAACATCCAGGTAGTTTATATGTCGTGGAGGCAAGGAAGCGTTATCGGAAGCTGAGGGGTGATGTGTTGAATTAGTATTTTAATTCTTTTTTGCAAAATCAACCAACTAATAACCATGAAAACACAATTATCCATACTATTGCTACTTTTTAGCTGCTTAGGCATTTGGGCATGTGCCAATGGAGTGGATAAATCAGAATCCGATAATACACCAGTACAAAAGCCAAAAGTCGAAGCTGAAATTAAGCAAACACCAGCATCGACATCCACAAACGATATATCCATTAGCTTGGCTGATTTCTCCAAAAGGTTAGAGCAAAAAAGTGATACCTTATTCATTTACAATTTCTGGGCAACTTGGTGTAAACCTTGTATCAAAGAATTGCCTTATTTTGAGCAAGTAGGGGAGGAGTATAAAGATAAATTGGTAAAGGTAGTGCTGGTGAGTATTGATTTTGTGGATCTTATGGAGTCTAGTGTTGTGCCATTTATCAAAAAAAAGGGCTTAAAAAGTGAGACTTTATTATTAGATCCAGGAGAAACAAAGCCAACAGAATGGATTAATGCAATTAGTGAAGAATGGGAAGGCTCGATTCCTGCTACTTTGGTGGTGCAAGGCAATAAAAATGTTCGAGCATTATATGAACAGGAGTTTAGTCAGGAGGAATTGCAAAAGTTGGTTGATAAATATTTAGCTAAGTGATGTTGTTCGTTATTTTAGTCTTAAAAATAGCTTGGCTCCTATGATGCTTTTATTAGCAGATTCATAGGAGCCAAATTATTTTTCACTCGTTACTAAATTGTTCAGAAACGCAATCCTACCAAGTCGTATGTCCTCTCAAATTCATGAACCACTTCGCAAACATTCGTTCAGGAATACCAGATTCATCAATACTCAGATACCACTCCAAATATTCCTCGATGTCCATTTCTGCTAGTGTTTTTCCATAACCTTCAGGAATAAACAACATCGCCATTGGCGACCATAAATGATTTTGCATACTACCTTTAGGTTTATAAGCCAATCTACCCTTAATATTGCCAATAAACAATTTGACATCCTCCAGTAATTCAGCTTTATAGGCCACACATTCAATCCATTCACAAGAACGATCTTTTCCTTCCATCAATTTTAATACACCATTCAAGCCGATGGTCTCTAAGGCAAAACCAAGATGGACTTTAGGAAAACCATTCAACGAAAAGATGTAAAATCCTGAAGCGAATGTAATGATTGGTTTTTGAATCTGTTGCCAAGCGTATTTACATTGTTCCTCCGCCATTGTAGGTAAATCATTAAATGGTGGCAAGGGTAAATTGAGTGGCACATGGTGGAGATCGAGTTGATACGGTGATAATTCTCTCCTTAAATTATCGTATTTTTGTGTGTCTGTTGTAGCGCAGCAGATAAGGTTATTCATAGTTTTATTGTTTTAGTTAGGGCATTTCATAAGTAAAATGAAGTAATTATGCTTGGTGCTTCAAACAAAGATAATACTTTTCATGTATTACCTAAAATTACTAAATTGATTTGATTATTTAATAATTTATTAAGTATTTGTATTTATGACAGAACGAACCATTTTATCTTTTGTGGCAGAACAACGCTTACTAAAAGCAGCCAAATGGTCAAGGTTTTTAGCGATTATGGGAGGCGTATTTGCGGGTATTGCTTTGATTAATGCTATGGGTTTAACGATTCGTATGGGTCGGACAGGCAGATGGTTTGGTGAGGCTTATCTTTTAGATATAAGCTATGTTCTACTAGCTCTTATGTGTTTTTTTCCCTTTTGGCAATTGTATCATTTTGGAAAAGAAACAGAAACAGCCCTGCAAACCTTAGAAGAAAACCGTTTAGATAAGGCCTTTGAGCATTTGTCTCAGTTCTTTCGCTTATTAACTTTTGTCTTAGCAGGTTTTGCATTGATCTACTTTGCAGGTGGAATTGCACTAAGATTGTTTTTTTAGCTGTTACTTAATAGTATTATTTTTCCATCACTTATTATTGTTGCTGCAAAATCAATTCAACTGCTTTATCTAATTGAGAATCTGTTTTTCCAGTAATATCCCCAATAGTAGGTTCTGCAATAATATCTGGTTGAACACCTTTCCCTTCAATCAACTGCCCATTGTATTGATAGGAGGCCATTGTAGAAGTCGTTATTTTAATTTGGGAAAAAGGCAAAACAAAGCTCTTGCTTCTTCCTGAACCACCAGAACTAGGCATTCCTATTAAAGTTACTTGGTCTAGTTGTTTAAAGGCACTTAGAAAAATATCCACCTCATTGATATTGCGCTCATCCATTAAAATAATGACAGGTTTCGTATATCTGAAACTAGTACGTTTATTAGATAAAACCATATAAAAAACGGGGTCTAAAAAGTCATTTCTTGGCACAACCCAATCTATTTCCGTATTTTTTTTGAAGGCTTCAATGGCTAATTTTTCTTCAGATGACCATTTATAATTACTAGCTTGATATAAGCCTCGACGATGTAAACCTGTAAATTCATTTAGACGAGATATGGCAATATTGGCAACTACTGGTTTATCAATAAAATAACCGAAAATTTCCATCAAAATGTGTCGTTTCCCACCATGATTATTGCGTACATCAATAATCATCCCATCACTATTTTTGACTTCTTGCTCTTTAAAAGCATCTAAAATATTAAAGTAAGGTTGTAATTCTTCTACTTTTGACCTATCATACATTTTGTCAATTCTAATGTATGCGATATTATTATCTAGAATGCCTGTCTTAGGCGATTTAGGAAAAGCATAGAAATAGGGACGTTTATCATTAATCTGTCTTGTAATGGTCGTATCTGTCTTGAAATTCGTCAAAACAATCTTTAATTCATCACCATTTTCTGCATTAACTTGTTGCAGGACATGACGGATATAGGTTAGTTGTTGAGCAGATTTTCTATAGAAGCGAGGTAAAGATTGATAGTAGTATTTTTTACCACTAATGGCAAGAAGATGTTTGATAGGAATCCCATTAATACTTTTTAGGTAAGGATACTCAGCTATTAGTGGTTTACGACAACTATAGTGTAGGGCTACAATTTTGGAGCCTTGTTGACGAGTAACGAATGGCAGGTAGCCAGGAACAGGATGTGCTCGATTGCTGACAAACTCTGGCAGCTTGACATTGGCATGTGCATCTCCCATTTCAATAACAATCTGGGAAAGCTCTTGACCAAAATCAATCAGATCAACTTCTTGAGGTAAAAAAGCTCTTAATGAATCAAGTTTGTAGCCTAGATTTACTGGGCGAAGCTTTAAATAAGAAGCATATTTTTCAAGCTTATATTGAAATATCTCTAGGTCTTCTAGAGCTTCATCTTTTGTAATTGTTGTTTTTTGACCAAATACGACAGACGATGGGCCTAGAAGCAAGACGAAATACATAATAAGAAAGTAAATTCTCATACTAAGGGTTAAATTGGCATATTGTAGATTAGTTTTAGGGTTTTAGTAGGGATCTACGATGTCATACAAGTATTGAGAAAAATGCATAATTTAGTGGTGCATTAGGTCAATAGGATTTCTCAAAAGCTAAGTTATAAGGTATGCAAATAAAATGATTAATGAATTTGATGATTGGGTAGAATATTTAATGGGTGGAATATTGGATATGTAGAAACTATAATTTAGAATAAATTTTAGACCATAAAGATACTAAATTTGATTAGAAAATTGGAATTTAAGTGCTATCAAAATAGGAAAATGAAATTGATTTTCAATGAATTGTATAGGGTTAATATATCTGTATTATCGTTTTTGTGTTATTTTTTACTATTTAATTTATTGACTTTTAGTTTTTTATATTGTGTTTTTTGTCTTATGTGTTGTTTTTAGCTTTGATTGATTTTTTAACGGATAATTGAAAAATTTCCTTCTTCTTGTACATTTAAGCCACAAATATCATTATGATAATAGAGTCGCCATACATAAACACCTGTAGGAACAGGATAACCTTTGTGATAACCATCCCAGCTTTTAGCTAAATCTGAGGATTCAAATAAGAGCGTCCCCCAACGATTAAAAATTTTCATATTATAAAGGATGCCATTCTGTTGACTACAAGTGCTAATTGGTCGGAATTGGTCATTGATACCATCATTATTAGGAGAAAATGCAGTAGGCATTTCAAAATCACAAGCTCCCTGATTATCAGATAAAAATACTTCTACAGTTTTACTAGTACTTCCACAAGTATTACTTACTGTTACTTGGTAAGTACCTGACTTAGCAGCCCTTAATGTAGGATTTTGAGAGCCATCATGCCACTCATAATTAGCATCTGTTTGGGAAACATCAAGTGTAAGAGGGGTATCACTACAGATGGAATTATCAAGTACAATGGTTGGAGCTTCTAGTACAGTTACCAACACCTCTCCCTCAAAAGTAGCACATCCAGAAACATCTTCTATTTGATACTGATAGTATTGGCTGCTATCTGGTTGAACTTCTGGTTGAAGGTCATAACGCCCCAATTGTGGCCAGTACACCCGTCCAGGATGTGTGCCGAATACTTCTATTTTTGTAGGAGTACCTTTGCAAGTACTAGGAGCTTCGACAGTATAAAATATCATACTAGCATCTATTACACTTACTTGAATACTATCTTCATAAGTACAATAACCAGCTTGATTGATTTGAAAATGATAAGTTTGATCTTGCTCTGGTTGTACAGTAGTTTCGTTTTCCAAAGCATTGTCCAGCCATTGAAGCGTTCCTGTAGTCGTTTCAACAGCCAATTGCAAAGCCTCTCCTTTACAAATTGTTGTGTCAGGGGTTTGGTAAGTGATTGTTGGCTTGGGTAAGACTCCTATCGTAATGCTTTCTTCAATCGTTGTGCAGTTATCAGGATCACTAATTTCAAGTGTAAAAGTCGTTGTTTCATTCAAGAATAATCTTTGTTCTTGTCCAAAAGACTCTAGCTCTTTCCAAAAGACAGTACCAATATTTTCACCTTCTATATTGAGAATAAGGGAATCTCCTTGACAAATAGTTTGGTTATTGATCGCAGCAATATTAGGTTTAGGAGAAGGAGAACGGGCAGGGAGTGTACCCGATAGAGTCAGGGTACAACCTGTAAAAGAAGTTAAGTCAACGCTATAATCCATCCCTTCTTCTGGATTGTTTAAAGTAATGCTTTCTGTTGTCGCACCTGTAGACCATCTATAACTCGCAAAACCATCAGGCACATTGAGTTGTACTTCTTGCGTATTTTCACAAAAAGGCGAACGGAGAATTTCAAAGGGATGGCAGGCGGCTTCAACATAAGCATAACCTGCGTGTCCACCTTGTGCACAATCGGTGGTTAAAAATTCTATGATGACTTCTTCACCCAGATATTCATTGAGGGGGATGCCTACTGTTGTCCATGACCGAACTCGCCAGCCTTCATCACAAGTTTCAAAACCAGGAATGTTTTCTGCGGCACGTACTTTATATTCTCCACAAGGGTAGGGGATACTATCTTCATTAAAAACACGCAATTCAAATCTAGGTTGTTCAAATGGTTCATGCTCAGGATCATTTAAGATCACCGCATATTTCAAAAGAAAGAGGTCATTTTCTGGTTGGACAATAAATCGTTTGATAATTTTTTCTGCATCTCCGCCAATGGCTTCATTACCTAAACGAAGGGAATGATTACCCCCTGGCGCAACTACAGGCAATTGTCTTAGTTCCTGACAAAACTTGGAGGCAATAGGATCTAAGCCATCTGAACGATTCATAATTTTATGGCGATCTTTAATAAGTCCGGCTTCATCTACAACGACGGTTCCATCTTTTAGGATACTGCCATAAAATCCCCACCAACCAGCAGTAGAGCCAGTTTCAAAATCTTCGTTGTCACAAGATTGAGCAAGAACAACTAATGGGAAAACTAGACCAATAAATGTTAATAGGAGATACTTAGACATGTTGGAAGATTCTTAGGAATAGTAAAAAAACAGTTGAGTGGTATTTACTAGACGCACTTTTGTAGGAAGTTATTGTCTAGGTTCATTAATGGAAATTAATTTTTTTTTACCATTACTAAGAGCAGATCGAAAAATGTGCTAAATCAGATAAAGACAGCTATAAAATATTCAGGATATTGTCATTTTTATGCTTATGCTTAGTGGAACTAGGAATGAAGCATTATAGAGCGAAAGGAATTGAAGGATATTATTCGACTTTTTTCTTGCCTTCACATTGTTGGTCTGTACAAACACCATAGAAATTGAGGGAATGTTTGACTACATTGAACCCAAAAATTTCCTCTACCATATTTTGGATATTATGGATGCGAGGGTCACAAAACTCTAGCACTTTATCACATTCATAACAAATAAGGTGATCATGTTGTGCAAAACCATAAGAACGTTCATAAACGGTTTTATTTTTACCAAATTGGTGTCGGCTAACTAAATTACAATCGACCAATAAATCAAGTGTATTGTAAATAGTAGCTCGACTGATTCGAGTGGAGCGACTTTTTAGGCTAATAAAAAGATCATCTGCATCAAAATGGTCATTTCGATTATAAATATCTTCTAGTATAATGTATCGCTCATTTGTTTTCCGAAGCTTTTTATCTTCCAGATAGCGATTAAAAATACTCTTGACTTTATCTAGATTGTATATTTTCATTGACTTGTACTTCTATTGATACAATACTTTATTTCTAATCCATCACTTAGTGATGGAACAGAAATAAAGTAGTCCATATCCTTTATTATTTAG
>JAHDFT010000473.1:2295-4034 GCA_020628015.1 Bacteroidota bacterium | reverse complement strand
GCAGGGTCGCACTTTACCGAATTGCATCAAAAATCCCCCAATATGTCATACACTCCAATAAAATTATTGATAGGGAAAATTATGTCCAGCACTACGAATGCTAGAATTTATAGTCTTTTAGTTTGTATTATACTATTTCCACACGATTACATGAAAGACAAAACAATAAAAGTCTATTTTTTTTAGATTTTTTTCGTTGAAAATTTGCTTTTTAACTAATTAAGTTAGAAATTTGTAATAGTAATTAGAGTAGTTCATTTTTTAAATCTCAAAAACCTCATGAAACCAATTAAATTTAATTACCAAGTAAATGTAAGTGCAGGAAAAGGACTAGCTATTTTATTAGCAGTATTAGTATTGACCAACTTTGTTACATTTCAACTCTTTAAATCCAGTTTTTCTGGTCCTAGCATGGCAAATAATCAACAACACAATCAAGGTGGCTGGGGAAAGTATGCTCATCAAGTCAATATGAAGGATGAGTATAGAACCAAAACAGGTGGACTCTATTTGTTAGATCAAGCAAAAATGTATGTCTACAATGTGAATGCTTTTGAGCAGAAAGTCAGGGAAGTGTCCAGGAAATTGGGGGTTGCCCCTGAGTGGTTGATGGCAGTTATGCACTCTGAATCTAGGTTTGATGCCTCTGTAAAAAATCGTCTTGGAAGTGGGGCTACTGGTTTGATTCAATTCATGCCAGCAACGGCAAAGGATCTTGAAATTACGGTTAACAAGCTCCGCAATATGAATCATGTAGAGCAATTAGATTTTGTATACGACTATCTTAATGAAAAAAGAAAAAGGTACAGAAATTTTGATTCCTTAACCGATTTGTATTTAGCCATTTTATATCCTAAAGCATTATCTGGAGAGTTTTGTTATACCCTCTATGCTAAACCATCTAAAGCTTATCAAATGAATTCTGGATTGGATGAAGACAAAGATGGCCGAGTAACTGTCGCAGATATTGACCGAAGAATGAAAAGGGTATATCCTACTGCCTATGTTGCCCAAAAAGATGGAAGTATCAAGCCAATGCATCAAGGAGGGAATGTAACCACAGCAGGATATATGGGGAACTAAATTATTTTAAAAAAAGGGAAGGAATGTAAACGGTTACTTAAATGAGACAATAATAAGATGTTTATTCATTTTTTGGTAATCGACTCAACATTTTCAATAAAAAAGTGTTATATTCAACTTCCTTGCAAATTTTATCTACGAAAACATTCTGATTACAAAATATTTGCTATCAACTAGCAGTTATTACATCAATTCCTATCCAATATTAGCTACTATATATACTTTATTTTATTCTGGGTAATTAAATTATTAAATACATTCATATTATTTTGTTTATGGAAGCACCACCATTATTTTCTTAAAAAGTGGTAGTGGTAAAACTTGTCATTTTCCCTACTACTCCAATAAACAAATAATATCATGAAGCCTTTACAGCAATTAAGTCTCACAATTAGATCAATTGTTTTTTTATGTTTCTACATGAATAATATGGAAGCTTTAGCTTTTTCTATAAATGATGATAAAGATTTAAAACTAATTAGTCAGCCTTTAGCCATTGTGGATATGCCTTATGAGATGAGTGATGGCGCAATTATAGACGATCAATGCTGGGTGGTTGGGGGAAGTATTTCCCCCAAAAAAACCGCTCAAAAATATACCAACTTCATCACCCTATTATCTGCCAAAGATACTGTCTGGACCAAGAGTATTGACTT
>JAHDFT010000473.1:0-2195 GCA_020628015.1 Bacteroidota bacterium | reverse complement strand
ACTTCATCACCCTATTATCTGCCAAAGATACTGTCTGGACCAAGAGTATTGACTTACCAATTAAGAATACTAACAAACAGTATCATTCTATTATCAAAAAAATAGATGTGGTAGATAAAAACAAAATAGTGCTTATTATTCGCTTTCAACATTTTCAAGATAAATATAAGGCCATTAACTTCCTTACTTTACTCAATCAAGATGGCGACATCCTCCATTGTAAAGAATTAGATCGTTTATACGATAGTAAATATGAATTAGCACAACTTCAAAATGGAGAAATCATTGTTTCCTGTAATAGTTTTGACCCTAAACCAATAGTTAATGCATATATCTGTCGTTTTGATCAGGATTTTAATAAACATATGGTCATTGGCTTAAAAGATGTTTATTGGCATCACTTGGTGGTCAATGATAAAGATGAATTATTACTTTGTTCTAGTAATTACCTAATGCTGCTTTCTAAGGAGGGGGATATGCTTCATTTTCAGGAGTTTGAAAACCTCCTTTCATGGGCAGCTCCAATAAATGAAGGATATATCATTCAAGCCTTAGATCAAGTCTATATATTAGATCAACAAATGAATATAGTGAATGCGATACAGATTAATAATGACCCCAATCAACTCTTATTTGTAAAATATGAAAATGGTTCTCTTTGGTTCGCAGAAAAAGAAACAACTGCTTATGTATTCCAACTCACCGAACTAGATATTTTTAGTAAACAAAAACAACAGCATCAATTTCCACTTCAAGTAGACACTTTATACGATCTACAGTTTTCTAATGGCTCCAATAATGGTTTTGAGTTTATTGCTACTTATGCTAATAAGGTCAATTATCAAAAATTGGCTTTTCAAGCTGGTTTAGAACATTGAAAAAATAATATTTTCAGGAACAGTAAAAAATAGCTATTCGATTTTGATTGATAAATTTAACCCTATTTTTTGTTAAAAAGCCTCGTCAATGCCTTAGATTGCCTGCGTTTTTGGCTTCGTCTAGGGATAAATTTCCCTAATCAAAATGAGTACTTATTTTTTACTTATTACTTAAGGTTGATGTCATGATTTTTTTACAATTTTTAAGAAATCCCAACAAAATAAACAACGCCATTTATTAGTTATTTATTTGCGCCCACCCAAAAACAGGAAAGTTCACCACTACTTACTTATATAATTTGCAATGGCAAATGCTTTGCCTAGCCAGTAAGTGTTTTATCTCCTAAAAATTAATCAAATGAAAAAAGAAACAGCCATTAATACTTCTTTTACAAGTATTGATATTTCACCTAATCCTATTGTCAATGCGCTAAATGTTGATTTAAGTGAGACTAAAAAAGGCAAAAACCCATCAGCCCTAATACAGATTTTAAATCAAGCTGGTGAGATCATTCACCAGCAGGTAGCAGATAATATTTATGCTATTGTCAATCTCAAACATATTCCAAATGGTGTCTATCAGATTAAAGTTGCTATGGAATAATTTTAGTTAATGATTTGATTACTATAACTATATCTTTATTAGGTTAGATTCTAAATTCTTAGTTCTTATGTTTGAAACGACCTTATGGATTTTAGACAAAATCCCTCCAAAATCCGTTAAGCACAAAATACTGTTTGAGCGCAGCGAGTTTATTTTGTGTAGGATTTTTGAGGAGATTTTGGCGTTAAGAAATCCATTACCCTCTTGATTTTTGGTTCTTTGTATCAATACAAAGAACAGAGACCTTATGAGTAAGGGAACTAATAATTGATATGCAGTCAAATTTACAATGTTGTTAATTAGTTAATTAATAAATAACAACTATCCTTTAACCCAACTAAACGAAAAAATCCCCTTTTCCCCATTCCAAAAACCCCAATACAAACCCGCAGGTAAGTCCTTCACTTTCACACGCCAGCTACCATTAGCCAATACTTGGCAGGGATAGCTATAGCTTCGCCCCTTTACATCCACCAATTGGATCATATTGGTTGCTTGTGGAGGAGAAGGACATTTATCTGTATCAAAATACAAGTGCAAATAATCTTGAACTAAATTGGGATAAACACTTATTGTACAAGCATTCCAATTGTCTGATGGGGCTGAAGTAAGAGGGTTTTCTTGGCTATACCATAATAAACCACCTCGCTCATTACCAACTAGTAATTCTAATGCACCATCCGCATTCAAATCTCCCACAGTAACTCCACCAA
>JAHDFT010000472.1:2933-4036 GCA_020628015.1 Bacteroidota bacterium | reverse complement strand
ACGACTCTTGGACTAACATTCTGTACACCAAATTCTGTAGTGACATAGGTGATTGGTGCAGGAGCTTCTGTAGCAAAAGGATTTAAATAACTCAAAGAAATGTTAAGCTGCTTCATACTACAATGTAAGTAAGTACCTGTTGAAGTATGTACCGCCCAGTCATTATCTGCCATAAGCAAGTAAGCATCCCATTGACTACCTTGTATAAATGGTCGGTTTCTAACCGCTCCGCTAATGAATAATTTCCCACCTGGAGCATTCGTAATAATTGGCTGATAGTAGTCCGTAATTGGGTCACTTTGTAAAGCACTCAATAAACCACCACCCAAGTCTAAACGAAGAGCATAAGTATTAGAACCAGAAGCATTCCTATGAAAGCCAACAACTTGGATATTGCCATCACTGTCTTGTAGCAAATTGCGAATATTGGAAAAATTGACCCCACTAACGGTAGCAGGAACAGTTGTCATCCATGCTTGTCCTAGTGCAGCGTTGAATTTGGTGATAAAGTGGGTGTTTCTATCTCCATAAAAACCAACGACTACATATCCATCTAAACTGCCACCATTGTATACAGGAGTAATCCGCTTGAAGGTGATCTCTTTACCTGATTGATACTTAGGAAATTGCGCTTGTGTCATTACAGCTCCTGAGCGATTGACAACGTTTATCGTATTGTGCCATTGATTCGCTCCATCTTTAAATTCACCCAATAAAACAAAGGCATCTAAACCTGGCTCATAAACCACATCATATATGCGTTCTGCTACATCACCTTGCGTATCATAACTAAGGGTTTGTGTATTTATAATGCCTCCATTATAATCGGCAAATAGAATCACTGGGTCAGCTGTATTCCCACCATTACTATCTTGTACCATTGCAGGGATGGCAATCGTACCGCCAACATCATAAATTGGTAAGTCCATCATATGATCCATCAATTGTAAAGGTCGATTATTAATGGTTTTGTATTCTTTTACCCAAGCAATACTCCCATCAGAGCGGACTCTCCACAACATAATTCCTAGATCAATTGCATTAATACCACCACTAGGTAAATTATAAGGTTCATATTGGGATCGACCGACCAAAATCATATC
>JAHDFT010000472.1:0-2833 GCA_020628015.1 Bacteroidota bacterium | reverse complement strand
AAGAATTTTGAAATGAATTGCATGTTTTGAAATTTATTTATTAAGAGTTTAGAAAAAATATTAAACCTATTGGCTAGGTTTTTTGTAAAAAAAAGAGGTTTATGAATAATCATTTTTGTTTGTTTTAAATTGATAATGAGTCCATTAAGTTGGCAATAAAGCAAGATTTGAATGACTTTACTGCCTGTTGACATACTACTAATAGGAGGGGGAGAAAAGGTGAACCTTTTTGGAAGATTAAAAAGGTTTTTTTTAAAAAATAGACAAGAGTAGAGACAATTCAGATCGGTAGGAACCTCCGCTTGTTGATTACCACCGATCTACTTAATTTTTTGTATCTTTGTGCCTGCATTTGCAATAAATCTTAGCCATTAAACACTCCATGAAATATTTCTTGACATTGACATTACTACTTGTAGCTGTATCCTCCACTAAGGGTCAGCCCAAAGTCAATACAGACAGTTTACTGGCTATCTGGAATAATGCTTTTGAGGCAGATACTACTCGTATGAAAGCTTTGAATGCATACTGTCAAACACAGTTGAAAAATAATGCGGATACAGTTATTCAGTTATCAGAAACTTTGTGGGATTATTCTTCGGAACTACAAAATGATGAATGGAAGGTACATAGCCTAAAAATGAAAGCAGAAGCATTAATTGCTAATCATGACATTAAAGAAGCCATCAAAATTTTAGAAACAGCTATTCCTTTAGCAGAAAAACTAGATGATGTTAATATTTTATGTGAGATTCTAGGGGATATTGGCTTTTTTTCTTGTACAGCAATAGTGGAATTTGAACAAGCGGAAGCTTATGCTGGTCAACTATTACAACTGGCACAAGAACGGCAAATACCTAAGTGGATTGCTAGAGCCTATAATATATTTGCCATTTCCGCAGAAAAACAAACTAGAACAAAGGAAGCTACCGACTTTTATGAACAGGCAATTCTACAAATAAAAAGAGCGAAGGATACGTCTAGTTACATTACCTACATCAACAATTATATGTATCTCCTCTCTAAAACAGGTGATTTTGATAAAGCCTTAGAAATTAGCGAGGAAGTGATCCGCTTGGTAGGTACTTCTCCCAAAGCCAAAGACCAACAACAATTATCTCGTACCATTAAAAATAAAGGAGATATTTATCGTACCCAAAGCAATTACCATCTTGCTTTAAAGGAATATTTCAAAGCAGCTAAAATTCTGGAAGGAAAAAATTTTGGGAGTGATTTGGCAGGTTTAAATAATTCTATTGGTGCTTTGTATCAACAAATTGGGGACTTTGATAATGCTGTTGTCTACTTCAATAAAGCCTATGATTATTATGTCACCTCTAAAGATGCTTATGCTCAAGTTATCCTTTTAGTCAATACTGGGACTTTATTCAAACAATTTGACAAAGACATCAATGAAGTATATCAATACTACCAAACCGCCTATGATAAGGCTCTTAGTATTAAAAATGATGATTTGATTGCCTTTTCTGGCTCTGGATTGGCTTCCATTAAATTGAAACAAAATAAAGTCAAAGAGGCAGATGAATTACTCAAAGCCAATTTACCCATTGTTGAAAGAACAGGTTATAAGGAAGAAGTCGCAGAGGTCTACTCTTTGTATGCGGATGTCAAAAAACAGCAAGGACAATTGGATGAGGCGGTCAAATTGGCGGAAAAATCTTATGCAATAGCTAATCAATACCAAATTCCTAATCTGCAAAGTAAAGTTGCTATATTTTTATTTGAGTTAGAAAAAGAAAGAGGCAATAATGAAAAAGCATTAACGTATTTCGAGGAATATAAAGTTTTTCAAGACACCTTAAATAATATTGAAAAAAGACGTGCCTTTGCCCAATTAGAAATGCAACATGATTATGCGGTTAAACAAATGGAGGATAGTTTGACTTTTGTCAAACAAAAAGCAGCAACTGAAAAGGAATTGGCTACTACTCGTACTCGTTCTTATGCATTGGGCATCGGAGGGGCTATTTTTGGCTTATTGTCTTTGTTTATTTTTTACCTCTATCGCAAATCCCAAAAAGCCCGACGTTTATCTGATCAACTCCTAGAAAAAGAGAAGGAATACAATCATGCTTTGGAACAAGAACAGGCAAAAGTAGAGTTGAAGTCTTTGTGTAAGCAAATGGACCCTCACTTTATGTTCAATTCTCTGCAATCTATTAGTCATTATGTGGATCAAAATGACCGCAAAGCTGCGAATAAATACCTCGCCAATTTTGCTAAATTGATGCGGCGATCCATGAATTATTCCCAAATGGATGGAATTGCCCTAGAAGAAGAAGTGGAAATTTTATCTACCTATTTAGATTTAGAGGTTTTGCGATTTGGGAAAGCATTTAGTTATCATCTTGATATTGACCCCGATTTAGACCTGATGAGTATCCATATTCCACCCATGTTGATTCAACCACATGTCGAAAATGCCATTTGGCATGGGCTACGTCATCGTCAACCACAAGAAGGTGGACGTATTGACCTTCATTTTAAGGGTCAAGGTGATTACCTGATCTGTGAAATCCTAGATAATGGAGTAGGTAGAGCCAAATCAGCCATTTATAACCAAGCACATCGCACTAAGCATGATTCTTTGGGTAATGCCAATATGAAAAAGCGCATTGCCTTAATCAATAAATTAAATGATCAGCCCATCACCTTAACCATTACAGATAAGGAAGCTAATGTGGATAATGTGGGGACAAAGGTTGTGGTTAAATTTCCAATATAGATATAGACTCAATGTTTAAATCTTTTGAGTGCATGGCATATTGGGGGATTTCTCATGCAATTCGGTAGCGTGCGACCCTGCTAGGGT
>JAHDFT010000471.1 GCA_020628015.1 Bacteroidota bacterium | reverse complement strand
TTTTCTTGGCCCGACCTTATGGATTTTAGGTAAAATGTTTCAAAAATCCGTTAAGCACAAAATACTGTTTGAGCGCAGCGAGTTTATTTTGTGTAGGATTTTTGGAATATTTTGCCGTTAAAAAATCCATACAGTCTTGAATTTTGCTTCTTTTTTTCAAGAAAAAGAAGAGACAATAGGAGTTATCAAAGGGAGTAATAAATGATGTATAGGCAAATCTAGGTTTTACGTAACATCAGTTATGTCTTTACCGTTCCTTAACCCTTTCCAACATCTTTTCCAACTCCTTCAACTGTTCTTCATCCTCCTCAAAAAAGCTATTATTCAAACGTTGGAGGGCTTTTTTCGCAGGATCATGATTTTTCCCAGCTGCTAGTACATACCATTGTCGAGCATAGGTAAAATTCGTCTCTATACCAATACCACGCTCATACATATAGCCCAATTCATACTGCGCCATTGCATAACCCTTACGAGCTGCTTTTTGATACCAAATCACCGCCGCTTCCTTATCCATATCTATCCCCGAACCATAACGAAGCATCGTACCAATATTGTAAGCTGCATCAATATTTCCTTGCTCCGCAGCATTGAGGTACCATTTTACCGCTTTCTGATTATCTTCTGATGTTCCGATTCCTTGATCATACATAAAACCTAGGTTATTCTGAGCAGGTGGATAACCTTGTTCAGCAGATGCCTTATACCATTTAAAAGCCTCCGCTTCATCTGCTTTGACACCTTTTCCATTACGATACATATAACCCAAATTATTTTGAGCCATAATGTAGCCCTGTTCTGCTGCCTTTCTATACCAATTCACAGCCTTAGCATCATCTTGATCTAAGCCAATACCATTGTCATAAATATAACCCAAAGTGTTTTGAGCAGGTGCATAACCCATTTGAGCAATCTCCATATACCAACGTAAGGTTTCCTTGCCATAACCACTCAATTTCAAAACCCTTCTAAATAAATGATCCAGTTCTTTTTTTGCCTTTGTATTGCCTTGTTGCAAAGCCTTGACATACCATTCAATTGCTTTGCGATAATCTGTTTTTTCGGTGCCAAATCCCTTAGAATACATATAAGCTAGGTGATTTTGAGCAGGGGCATAGCCATTTTTAGCCGCCTTACTAAACCATTGGAAGGCATCTTGGTAATCTTGTTGATTCTCATTGGCTTGAGCATTGCGAAGATGTAAGCTACCCATCTGGTTTTGAGCAGGAGAATACCCCATATTACCAGCCTTACCAAACCATTTCATAGCCTCCTCAAAATCGGTAGGCACACCATAACCAGCCTTAGACATCATACCCAACATACTAGAAGCCGTAGCCCGTTTTTGTGCTTCTGTCTCTAGTAATTTCTGTCGAGCTTTGGCATACCAAGCCTCTGCGATATTGATATTATCACTATCACCGTCCAATCCTTTCTCCTTCATAAAGCCCATATAGACCATTGCTTCCCCAACACCTTGTTCTGCTGCTTTCTGGTAAAACTCCGCAGCCGTAACAGGGTCTTTTTCCTGATAACCATAACCATGAAATAGAATCTCGCCAAGTAAATAATTGGCATAAGGTGTGAAATATTCATTATCTGAATATCCATAGAGGAGGTCAAAACTTTTGGTAAACTGATTCTGCATAAATAACTCCTCCGCATATTTGAGATCAGCATGTACTTCTTCTTCCGTTTGTTCTGATGGAGTCATAGTCCATTGCAATAAAGCAATAATGGCAATGAGTCCACAAAGGCGCATACCTGTTTTTAGTCCCATCAAAGGCAGATTGCTTCGATAGAAGAACTTTTGTAAAAAACGAGGTAATTGAAGACCGAAGAGGTTGTTGCGAATGCTTTCAATGGATTGGAGCCAAACACCTTTATAAGCCTTGGGTAAGGGTAGTAGTTTTCGCTTCCATAATCGTATAAATAAATTCTTAGTTCGTTTTAAGGGATGTAGAACGATTAGTTTTAATTGGTGGAAAACATTCGCATCTTCCTCTTTAAGCCCTGCGGCTTTCTGAAGGAATGTAGTGATATTTTGATAAATAATTTTTTGCTTTTCTTTATCCAATTCAGCAGCTAAAAACCGTCGAATATCTTCAGGAATATGCCCTTTTCTAAACCATTCTAATTTAGAAAGTTTGATGAGATTATTATTGGTCATCAAAGGCTGTGCTTCTGTAGACAATTCTTTACCTAAGAAAAGGGTCAAATCCCATTGTATTTCTGGATAAACGGCACAAGCACACAACCATTGAAAGGCATCATTTCCTAAATAATTTTTTAGCCTATTTCGCAATCCTACTAGACTGTTTTTATCATAAGCATCTGCACTAAGCTCTGGTACATTTTGGAAGTTAGGGTCCATTTCTGGTTGCCAGAAGAGATAATTTTTGCTAATCCAATAAGCAATATTTGGAGTAGTTTCCTGCTCGAATTGTTCGATAAGTAGGGTGATGGAGGTAAGGCTGGCAGGCAAAATGTGCAGTTGACTAGCGATAACTTGCTCTCGTTCATCCCACGAACCTGTTGGACGAGTGGATAACATTGCTTTTTCCTTCCATAGGTCTAGGAATAGGGTCCATTCTGCTAAATCTCCTTCATCATTGAAAAAATATTCCCCATCTCCTACAATAATTAGACGATGATAGGCATACTTATAATATAAGGATTCCAAATAAAATTGATTGCCTTCAGTAGATTGCCAGCAAATACGAGGATTTTTATTGTAAAAATAGGTGGTAATGAAAATATCTTGACTTGCCAATTCTGTCATTAACTTATCGAAAAGGGTAGCAAGGTGGTCATTGGTATTGTGTTGGTCAATCAGAATTAAATATTCTGGTGGCCGACTGGTTGAGCGGTATTTGAAGGTAGGATAGCCTTGTGAAGCAACGGTTGCATTAATCGTTTGATTGATGTCTAAAACCTTTCCTTCAGCCCTTTGACGACGACGCATCATTTGGGCGGGTTGCTGCAAAGCTTGAGGCGTGTATAAGGGGGCATTTTGTTTTTCTACGACAAGTGGTTTTTTATTGGGCTTGTCGATACGTAGTTTTTGGTGATTGAGGAATAATTTACGTTGTTTATAGCGTTTCCATTCAAAATAAAGGAATAGGAGACAAAGTAAACTAATGATTCCCCATTTAATATAAGGTAGCCATTTTTCCCAAGTACTTTTCTGAGCAGAAGGTAGCCCTTTGGATAATTGAAGGGAATCCACCTCGGCAAAATCACCTGGAGACGAAGCCTCAATATTCAACAGGTCTCTATAAGAAACTGCTGTCGTATCTATATTGTCAAATTCATTATTCCACTCATAATGTTCGAGTAAAGCAGATTGCCCTTCTGTATTGGTGGGCAACCAAAGAAAGATAATTCCAGTTAGTAATAAGGAGAATAAAAGTAAACTACCCAATACATACCACCATTTAGGCGTTTTCTTAGTTAAAATGAGCTGACTATCCTTATTGGTTTGCTTTTCAGGATGATTTTTGCCAAATTGTAGCCCATCTGCTCCAAAGTAATAATCAAAAGCTTGGTAAAACTGTGCTTGTTGTTCTTGGTCACTTGCAAATAAAGGACACAAAAGATATTTCAACCGTTGGGCGGAATAACTCTTTTCATCCAATTTTGCCATCAATCTTTTGACCCGTACATGCGTATCTATCCCAATGACAAAGCCTTGTTGATTCAAATAATCAATGAAGCCTTCGAATAATAAAAAATCATTTTGAGTAGTGGTAGCACTTGTTTTCACAGAAAAGAATTTTTGAGATTCAAGGATCGGATATAATCAATTTAACCTTTTTTACGCAAAAAGAAATCGCAATTTATTTAAGTGATGGAACAGAAATAAATTAGGCCATATCCTTTATTATTTAGTCTAATACTTCGTTACAAAAATATTACGTACATTCCATGTATGCGCTATTTTTGCGCCTTGTCTTAGACTAAATAATTGAAAGGATATTTCGGACTAATTTATTTCTAATCCATCACTAAGGTAAACCTTAGGTGAATAAGCGTTCAAG
>JAHDFT010000470.1:1372-4042 GCA_020628015.1 Bacteroidota bacterium | reverse complement strand
GTGCTAGTGAATCGAACATATGATGGGCATTTAGTAACAGCTAAAAAATAAATCGACATCTTGTTGTTTAATTTGCTGCTATAATCGTTAGGACGGGTTCCTCGACGATGCTCGCATCGCCTACGTTTTTTGCCTCGTCTAGCTACAAATTAACCTAACAAACATGCCTAATTTATTTTTTGCTTGTTACTTAGTTTTATAGTTATTTATCCTATTGTATTTATTGGTTGTAGAGCCGCATTGCAATGCGGCTCTACAGCCTAATAAATAAAATGAAATATTCCTTACATCAAAAAAACCATTCTTTCCTCATTGACATCCAATTGGTGGCTTTCTCGCATCCAGCGAAGGACTTTGATGACCTCTGGACGAGGGTGATGCTCCAATTTTCCCATTAATGTCTTCACCTCAGTCGGACTTTCGTTCAATAAATCTTTGATTTCAAAGACCATTTTATCTAGTAAATCTGCTTCAACAGCTAGTTTTTTTCTTGCTAGACAAAGATCACAAACCCCACAACGCTCATCTGCCAACTCTCCATAATACCTTACCAATTCCAAACTCCTGCAATGATACTTATTTTGAGTGTAAGCAATGACCGCCTCCACATTATCTGTCCGTACTTTTTTGCGAAATTCCATTAATTCGGTATCCAATTGTAAATTAGATTGGTCTACACGAGGACGAGTAAAAATGATTTTAGGTTGTTCTGCTTGTGGCACATAATCAATGACCTGTTGTTGATGAAGCAAACGCAAGGCATGAACGATGTATTTGGTAGGGACTTTATAATTAGCTGCCAAAGCTGCCTCTCGAATGTCCACATACTCATCAAATACCCGACCGCCATAAGTCCGCAAAATGGCTTTGATATAGGGTTCTAACTTTTTATTGGCAATTTCAAATTTATACAATTCTTCTCTATCCAAACGCACTATAAGGCGAGAAGGCACAAAGGTAGAATCATTGGTGATGAGGTAGTGATTTTCACTCAATATTTTGAGGGAATTGAAGAAGGTGAGCGGCTTGATGCTATAGGTTTTACAAATTTCTCCAATCTTCAATGGAAAATCTTGATTCTCACCAGCTCCCACCGCCACTTGATAAAAATTCGCAATTGCTTGATAGGTCTTTTTAATATCTGCTACCTCTGGAAAACTATTGGTCAATTGCTTGCGTAATTGAATGCAATCTGCTTCATTATAAAGCAGGACTGCATAAGCCTTTTTCTCATCTCGCCCTCCACGTCCTGCCTCTTGGTAATAGGCTTCTAGGCTTTCGGGTAAATCCATATGCACTACAACTCGCACATCAGGTTTGTCAATCCCCATTCCAAAGGCATTGGTACAGACCATCACCCTAATTTTGTCCTTAATCCATTTATCCTGCTTCCTAGAGCGAGTTGCTCCATCCAAGCCACCATGATAAAAATCCGCTTTGATCCTATTTTTTCGCAATAATTCCGCTATTGCCTTTGTTCGTTTACGACTGCGTACATAGACAATCCCCGTTCCCTTGACGTTCTTGAGGACTTGTAACAGTTTAGTCATTTTATTTTCCTCCTCAAAAATCGAATAGGATAAATTGGCTCTTTGGAAGCTCTTTTGGTAAATGTGTCGATTCGCTTTGAAGAGTAATTTGTCTTGAATGTCTTGCTTGACTCGTTCTGTAGCGGAGGCGGTTAAGGCTAAGACAGGTACATTCCCCATCCATTCCCGTGCTTCTGCGATTTTTAAATAAGCAGGACGGAAATCATAGCCCCATTGGGAAATGCAATGTGCCTCATCTATTGCCAAGAAATTCACCTTCATCTGCTTCAATCGTTCTTGAAATAGCTCTGATTGCAATCTTTCAGGAGATAAATAGAGCAATTTGATTTTCCCCAATGCTGCATTGGTCAATATGCGGTCAATTTGCCTTTTTCCCATACCTGAAAAAATCGCTTCTGCGCTAATTTCTCGTTTTTTGAGGTTATACACCTGATCCTTCATCAAGGCGATCAAGGGCGAAATGACAATACATAAGCCTTCCTGTGCCAATGCAGGCACTTGAAAACAGATAGATTTTCCACCTCCTGTAGGCAAGAGTGCTAATGTATCATTCCCATCTAGGATAGACTGTATAATGTCCTCCTGTAAGGGTCTAAAGCCGTCGTAGCCCCAATATTGTTTCAGTATGTCGTGTGGTTCATACATATTTTAATGACTAAATCATGACATTTGGTTTGATTTTTGAATATACTAGGGAAAATAGTGTAAACACTATCTTTGAACAAGATTGAGCATTAAAAACCTTTTTCGCTACTCAACCTACATAGCCCCAATAACGTCACTTTTTACTTTTTACTTGGATTTTGCTGATATTTTATTTAGAAAAAACTTTTTTGGTTTATTGAATGATAAAGCTTGTAATGTGCGACCCTGCTAGGGTCGGTGGGTTGGAGGACTTCTCTTTTAGCTAACGTACTTTGACCCTGATAGGGTCATTAAGAAAAGATGAAACACTCCAAACCTCAGCAAGGTTAAAGTATAAGCCTTTTATAATAAGGTCTACACTAAAATTTCTCCTATAAGCCATTTCAATAATCAGCGAAACCTAAGTTGTTATTTATCAGTTACGTAAATTAGACCCATGCGAATCAATATTAGCATCCTTTCCTTACTATTCGTC
>JAHDFT010000470.1:0-1272 GCA_020628015.1 Bacteroidota bacterium | reverse complement strand
TACGTAAATTAGACCCATGCGAATCAATATTAGCATCCTTTCCTTACTATTCGTCTTACAAGCGTTCTATCTACAGGCACAGTTGACTGTAGATGCGAATATTACACCAGAAAAGCTAGTAGAAAAACTAGCGGGCATTGGTGTAGAAATAAAGAACGTGGTCATAGATTGTCCCGATGAAGCCATTGGCTTTTTTGAAGCACAAAATACAAATTTAGGCCTTCAAAACGGTATTTTAATGACAACGGGCAATATAAATAATGCAATTGGTCCAAATAATCATTATGGAACCGAGACAAGACATAATGCACAAGGAGATAAAGACTTAGAAAAAATTGTTAATGAGGTCACTAAAGATGCCTGTATTTTATCATTTGATCTTATTCCTAGTTCAGATAAATTGAGCTTTGATTATATTTTCGCTTCAGAAGAATATTTAGAATTTACAGGAGAAGAATTTAATGATGTTTTTGCTTTTTTTGTTAGTGGATCTGATATGGAGAAAATGCAGAATATCGCTTTGATTCCCAATACAACAGAACAGGTATCTATTAATACCATTAATTTAGAAAAGAATTCGGAATGGTTTGTTTATAATGGAGATGGGGAAACCAATATTGACCCCAATAGTACCATTCAATATGATGGCTTTACCAAACCGCTCACCGCTACGCTATCCGTCACACCTTATGATACTTATCACTTCAAATTAACCATAGCAGATGTTGCTGATGATCGTTATGATTCAGGTGTCTTTATACAAGCCAATAGCTTTGAATCCAATCCATTAGAAGCCACTTATGTACCAATAGATTTATTGTATTTTGAAGCAGTTGCTCAAGATAATGGTGTTTATTTGGAATGGGAAGTCGCTACAGAATGGCAGAATGATTTTTTCCAGTTGGAACGCTCTAAAGATGGGGAAGATTTTGAAGCTATACAGCAAATTCAAGGAAGAGGAAATGCATTGAGGATGAAAAAATATACCTACCTCGATCCCACACCACTTAAAGGACAATATTACTACCGATTGAAACAATGTGATTGGGATGGAAAATCTCAATTAATGGCTACACAAAGCGTTTGGATAGAAACAACAGAAAGTCTATTTATTGAAGACTGCTATAAACAAGGGAATACACTTCAAGTGACCATTAGTACGAGTAAAGATATTGAACTCGACTTGGGCTTGATTGATCTTTTGGGCATCGAGCATACGCATACGACGGTATCTTTACAACAAGGTCGGCAATCTTTGAGCTTAGAAGTTGG
>JAHDFT010000469.1 GCA_020628015.1 Bacteroidota bacterium | reverse complement strand
TGGATCGTGGGGACAAGGCATGCCTTGTCCCTACGTGTGGTATATTGTATTATATTTCATGTCCTGCTTCCTTTGCCGCCATCAATTTCTTTTGGTAACGACCTTGTACCACATCTACTATTACCAAAATAACTAGGATAAAATAGAAGGTAGCCTTACTCATCGCAGTAATTTCATGCCCAAATAGTTTGATATGTGCTAAGTGTCCTCCCTCAGAAACCAACATAATACCTACAAGAAATAGGATAAACAACCCCAGTACCTCATACATACGGTTTCTCTGTAAAAAAGTAGCCACTCTATCTGATAACCAAATCATCAATAAACCACCAGCAATAATCGCTGAAGCCATGACCCAAAATACATCGGTCAAAGCCATTGCGCTAAGGATGGAGTCGAAAGAAAAGACAATATTCATTACCACAATCATAAAAATGACCATTCCCAATGATTTTTGTTTGCCTTCACCAGCCGCTACCGCATGTTCTTCAAAGGCAATCATATGCCAAATTTCTTTAATCGCTGTATAAATAATGAAAGCCCCACCCAGCAAGACAATAAGGCTATGTACATTCATATTAATGTCCAGAAAATCATTATGCATGGTAAGAAAAGGCTCTTGAAAATAATCAATAACAGAGATCAGAATGAAAAGTAGGGCAATACGCAAGAAAATCGCCAGCCCAATACCCACTTGACGCACAAAGGCTTGTTTTTCTTTAGGGGCACTTTTAGATTCTAGGGAAATGTATAGGAGATTGTCAAAACCGAGTACGGTTTGTAGCATGATTAACATACCGAGCGTGAAAAAATTATCTAAGCTAAGATCCATATGGCGTTTTTTTTACTTTGTTTGAGTAATGGTAAATGTGTTTATCGTACTAATTGTATACTAAAATCATATTGATAAGTTTTATTAGCTGGAATGGTGTACTGCGGATGCACCAAAGCTCCCCAAGACGTATCTCCACCAACACCCATTTGGCGATGGTCGATATTTAGGGTGATCACCTCCCCCTTTTCCAATTCTGCACCATGATTCGAGCTATTCGGTACTAGACCAGAAGCTGCTTCCCCTTCGCTTTCACTCACTTGATAATCCAATGCTCCCTCCTCTAATTGCCAAGCACTCATGGAAAGCGGTTCTGCTCCTGCTTGAATCTCTAAACCACGTCCTTTTTTATCGGTCAATCTCAACCAGCGAACATCTGTCTTATTAGCGGTTTCTTGTGGACGAATATAAGGATGCAGTTGCGACCAGACATCACCCGACCAAATCCCCATTTCGCCAGCCGTTTTCCGATCCCAATAGGTTTCCTGTGGCCCTTTACCATACCATGTCATCGCATCATAATCCGTCTTCACTTGCATTTGCATCCCCAAACGAGGGATATTCGGCAGTCCTTCTGCTAATGCTTGGAATTGATAATTGACGCTCAATTGACCATTTACACTAAGCACAAACTGACAATTCACCTCCGCTAAGTCTGGATAGCTAAACTGTACGCCAAAAATAGCTTTATCTTTGTTTATTTCCACACTTTCAAGCAATTTCGCTTGCATTTTTTCTTTAGCCTGTTTCCAGACTGCTGCCCATTCATGCATTCCATTCCCCAAATCATTATCGGTTGGTGGCCGCCAAAAATTAGGTACTAATGGACTAATCAGTAATTCCTGCCCATCATTTTTCCAAGATTCGATCAAGCCTGTTTCCTTAGTAATACGTAAGGAAAAATCCTTAGCCTTTATCAAATAATGATCTGTTTCTTCCTTCAGCTCTAAAGCTTCTGCTTCATCTGTAATCGTTGCTGTAGTCTCCTTTGGTGTAGCATATAGAAATTCATCCCAAGCAAGGAGATGATTTTGTGGAATGAGGGGTAATGCTTGATTCGTTATTGCTGCAATTTTAAGGAAATATTCTTTGGATGCCTCTATTTTAAAATCTCCATAATCAATAGAAAACTGCACCTTTTCCTTTGCTTTGGCTGCTAAATCTGTGATTTTCCCTTCTTGAACCACTTTTCCATCGGCTTTTAAATACCAATGAAAATCTAAATGACTCAAATCGGTAAAAAAGTATTTATTTTCTAGCTCAAAAGTCCCTGTTTGTACATCAACTGCCTTGAATTTGACTGGTTGATAGACCTTTTTTACTTCCGCTAAATGTGGATGTGGATTGCGATAAGGGTCTACTAGCCCATTATTGAGAAAATTGCCATCATTAGGGAAATCAGGATGGTAGTCATAACCATAAGCCAAGTATTTAGCCCCTTTATCATTCTCATATTCTAAAGCTTGGTCTACCCAATCCCATATAAAACCACCTTGTAAGGAAGGGTGACTTTCGATCAAGTCCCAATAATCCTGCAAATTACCGACCGAATTTCCCATTGCATGAGCATATTCACACATAATTAAAGGTCGATCAGGCCCCTCATCAATAAATTTTTGGATGGTCTCCAATGAAGGATACATAGGCGCATAAATATCCGTATACTCGGCTAATCCTGCTGGCTCGTATTGCACAGGACGTTTGTCTTGTGATTTGAGCCAACTGTAAGTATAATTGAATACATCACCATGACCAGCCTCATTTCCTAGCGACCAAATAATGATGGAAGGGTGATTTTTGTCTCGATGAAACATCCGCTCAGTACGATCCAAATGAGCAGGGAGCCAAGTCATATCATTTCCAATCTGCGTCGCTTCATCAATGGCTAGTGGATGACTCTCAATATTGGCTTCATTAACCACATACATCCCATACTCATCACATAAGTCATACCACATCGGATCATTCGGATAATGACTACTCCGCACCGCATTGATATTGTGCTGTTTCATCAACTCAATATCTTTAATCATTTCCTCCTTCGTAATCACATGGCCTGTATGTGGATTGGTTTCATGTCGGTTCACCCCTCGAATATAAATCGCCTCTCCATTTACCCACAATTGATTTTTCCTAATTTCAACCGATCTAAAACCAATTTTATCTTGAATAATTTCAATTACTCCTGTACTACCTATCAATTTAACCATCAAAGTATATAATTCTGGCTTTTCTGCCGACCACTTTTTGACATCATCAATAATGGTATTGAAATAGACATTCATGGTGTCTTTTCCTGGTTGTAAAAAAACAACTCTATTTTCCTTAAATACAGGATTATTCAATTGTTTTCCTTCAAATAATTCTACGCCAATGGTCACACTCTGTTCGATGGCTTGACGATTTTGAAGAACTAATTTTAGATCGAATAATCCATGTTGGTAATAGATATCCAAATCTGTTTTGGCAAAGAAATCAAAGACATGGATTTGAGGACGAGCATAGAGAAATACATCCCTTTCAATTCCTGTTAGGTTAAGCATATCTTGACTTTCGATATAACTGGCATCACTCCAACGGAAAATTTCTAGGGCTAGGAGGTTTTCGCCTGTGCGTAAATAGGGGGTGATATTGAATTCGGCAGGAGTCTTAGACCCTTGTGAATAGCCCACTTCTTTACCATTGACCCAAACTGTCATTGCTGATTTGACGGCTCCTAGATGTAAAATGACCTCCTCTCCAACCCAGCCTGGTGGGATGGTAAAAGTTTTGCGATAGGAACCAACAGGATTATTCTTTTCTGGCACTTTGGGCCATTTTGTATCAAAAGGATATTGATGATTTAGGTAGATGGGATGTCCATAGCCATGAATTTCCCAATTACCAGGTACAGGAATGGTTTTCCAAGCACTATCGTCATAATCTCGCTCGAAAAAATCTAATGGTCGATCTGCTGGATTACTTACCCAGTTGAACTTCCACTCTCCATTAAGTGATTGATAGCGAGGAGATTTGGTGGGATCGCCCATAAAGGCTTGGAAAATATTGTCATAGGGAAATAAGCTCGCATGTGGCGGCTCCTTATGAACAGCAAATACTTTGTGATCTTCCCAGCGATTAGGGTTCTGTGCTTGTGTCTGATTCATGGTTGTACTCCCTAGCAATAGTATGAGTAGTAATATTTGTAAGTGGAACTGTTTCATTTGTTGATTGATGCTTAGAAAAGTAATAGCAAGT
>JAHDFT010000468.1 GCA_020628015.1 Bacteroidota bacterium | reverse complement strand
TAAATTTATCCATCAAAATGAGGAAATTATTTTTTGACTGTTACTAAACCACAATCTGAATAAGTCATGGTAAAACCGAATAAGAGTCAAGTAACAAATGGGAGAAAAAGAAAGATGAGCAAACTTCAATTAGAGGATTTAAAACGATATTTTTTTGAAATCAAAGCATATCGAAAAGCCATTAATGGGGCTTTTGTTTGCCCTAAGATTGTTTTGGCCTTTGATAAGCTATTTTTGAAGTATGAACGTTCTGCACTGCCATTAACAAAGACCCAACTCAAAAAAGTGCATGAAGAATTAGATAAACTGCGTACTTATCTTCAAGATTTTGAACGGTTTAGAAAATTATGCCTCACTTTTTTTGATAAATATGATGGCTCTTCGATTCCAGAGGATTTTGCCACATCCCATCAAATCATTAAAAAACAAGCTTCCAATATTTTTAATGATTTTAAAATGGGGATGTACTTTCACGAAGGAATTAATACTGCTTTATCTCGCCTAGCCGAGTCAATGAGATGGTTTGATGTCGAATTGAGTGCTGTTGAACAGCCTACAGTTCAAGCCGTTCCCCCCCCAGAGAAAGCCATAATAACTTCAGCAAATACAGATACTATTATTAATACTAATGACCTTACTCAAAACGATAATCATCAGGAAACTACTTTAGCAGCACCTGAATCCAACAATGTAATCAATGGAAAAGCGCATCTAGCTCCAGCAACAAACCTAAGCAAATCTGATAGGGTAGAAGAGGAGGTGAATAAGGATATAGCCAATAATCTTAAAGCCGAAGTAGAAGATCAAGGTGTAGCAGCTCAAGAAGAAGAAATGGTTGAGGAAACAATCACATTTCCTAGAGTTGAATTAACAAGCGAAGTAACTGAAGAGCCTAAAACGGCAATAGTTGAAGCGACAATTGACGATGCTAAACTGGAATTAGTAGAAGAGATAGAAGAAGTAGCCACAAACGATTTTCCTAATGAGACAGTAGCAGAAGAGGGTGTTATAGAAGAGGAAACATTACCTATAAATGTAGCGGCATTGTATGCTGATTTGGAGCAACCTATTAATGGTGTTGAAATGGTAGAACAAGAGGCGGAAAAGGTAGTAGAGGAAGCGGATCAAGAGCCATTAGAGGAGTCTGTAGAAGCTATCCAAGAAGCATTAGAGCCAGAGCCAGCAAGCAATGAGGAATTAATTGATCAAGATGTGGAAGCAGAAGGGGCTATAAATGAGGATTTTGTAAAAAGTGGAGCTATTGTGCGAGAAATGTATGAGAATCAAGTAGCGGATAATCCATTGGAGTTGGTAGAAGCCGATGATAATGAATTAGTAGAGGAAGCAAGCACAGTAAGGATAACAGAATCTCCAACCTTACCTTTCCCCAATCCAATAACACCTGAACCTATATCGAACTTGATAGAGGAAGAAGTGAAGACGGAAACAAATGAGGCGGAAGGGAATGCGGAAGCAACAAAAGTGATTGTGGAAGATGTGATGCCAGTTGTGGAGCAGGAAAAAGCTTATATTGCGCCTCCTAATCCTATTGAATCTGCTGCTAATTTGACCAAAATCCCAGACCTGCCTGCTAAGACACCAAATGTTCCTCATGTCGCACCAATTTCTGCTATAAATCGACCAAAACCCACCAATTTTATTTCCTATAATGTACCTTTGCTATCTAGCGATTATGTTAGCCATTTTTTTCAACAAAATCCCTCTATGACCAGCGACCTAAATCGAAATCACCTAGAGCAAATCCGTCAAGCCTTTCACCGCATGAAAGGAGAGGAAATCAAGGCTTATATTGATGGTCGGGAATATCCTTATACGACTGTTTTGAATCAATTGCAACAAGCCTTATTAAGTATGGAAGAAGCTCCTATTAAGGAATCTTTAAAAGGATTAAAACAACGGGTTCAACCATTTATTATCAATACACCGATCAATTACCAGACCTTGCACGATAAGGTCATTCACATTCAAGGTACTGCCGAACCCAATAGCATTGTTTGTTTAAATATTAACTACCAATCAGAATTACAACAAAGAGTCGATGCGAATGGGCAATTTGAGTTTAAGCATGTGGAATTAAATTTTGGAAAAAATACGATTATTGGACACAATAAAGATTTTTTATTTCTGGATAATTTCCGATATTACCTCCATCTTGATTTGGAACGCAATTATCGGTTTATGGGACGTATAGACCCTATGACCCAAAAGGGTTTCCAAGCAGATGAGGTAGATATGATTTGGCGTTGTCAGACTTGTCGTAATTTTATGTATTCTTATTCTGTGTCGGAAAATCATGGATATTGTACCTATCCCAATTGCAGTAGCCGAAATTTTGAACAACAAAGTGATACAGGCTTTTGGACGGAATAAAATAGGGGAGATGTAATTGTTAATTAACCTAATAACAACAAATGAAAGTATTTAAGTTTGGTGGTGCATCGGTCAAAAATGCCGAAGCCATCAAAAATGTAGCTGCTATATTGGCAAAATATAGAGGGGAATCTATTGTGGTCATTGTCTCTGCAATGGGTAAAACAACCAATGCCTTAGAAGGAATTACCCAATCCTATTACGAAGGCAAACCAGATTTGCAAGAAAAGTATGAAGCACTCAAAACGCAACATCTAGCCATCGTTGAAGAATTATTTGGATCAGCAGATGTACCCGTAATGGGACAGTTACTAGACCTATTCCAAAAAATCGACTCCCGATTGAGCCAGCCACCTATGGGCGATTACAATTTTATTTACGATCAAATTGTGTCTTGTGGGGAGTTGCTGTCTACCATGCTTGTCGCTGCTTACCTCATTCACATCGACATTCCTGCCGAGTGGATGGATGTGCGTTATTTGCTACGCACAGACAATACCTACCGAGAAGGCATTGTGGATTGGGACTATAGTAGAAAACAGATTCAAAAATACATTCCATTAAAAATAGAAAATCGCTTCATTGTAACACAGGGTTTTCTAGGCGGAACGAAGGAATACCTCACCACCACACTAGGACGAGAAGGCTCTGATTATACCGCAGCGATTTTCGCCAATATCCTAGAAGCCGAATCCATGACCGTTTGGAAGGACGTACCTGGTATTTTGAGTGGTGATCCTCGCATTATTGACAATCCGACATTAATTGAGCAATTGTCTTATTATGAAGCGGTGGAGATGACCTATTATGGGGCGAAGGTGATTCACCCGAAAACCATTAAGCCCTTACAAAATAGAAATATTCCCCTTCGAGTGCGTTCTTTTAAGGAGCCAGATAAAAATGGAACCATTATTCATAAAGAGAGCCAAGCTGATTTGCCACCAGTCGTTGTATTCAATAAAAAGCAGCTCCAATTGTCTTTTGTAACAAAGGATTATTCCTACATTGTAGAAGAAAATCTGAGTAAAATTTACAGCGTACTAGCCAAATATCGGATCAAGACCAATTTGAGTCAAAATGGCTCCATCAGTTTTCGGATTTGTATAGATGATGTGCCTTATAAAAATGAACCGATGATCGTAGATTTGGCCAATGATTTCGAGATCATCAAAGAGGAGGGTTTGGAATTGATTACCATACGTCATTATACCCCAGCCGCCATTGAGGAATTTACAAAAGACAAAACCATTTTATTGGCCCAAAAAGGACGGGAGAATATTCAATTGGTTGTTCGGTAATGACCATAAATAACCGTACAACCGAATCGAATCGAATCACACCGTAGGGACAAGGCACGCCTTGTCCACGCCTTGTCCTCGCCCTGTCAACAAACCTATATTGCAATATTGGGGACATATTGCGGTATTGAATACAAAACGTGCGACGAGTATCCCCACAAATTCATATTAATCCATTCAAATGAAAACACCCCCAACAATCCTAAATTGTTGGGGGTGTTTTATTGAAATTTTATGGACAAAACAATTGCTTTTCTGCCTAAATAGAAAAAGAAATCCGCTATTATTTTGATTTACAAAAAAAGAAACTTACCTTTATAAAAAGATATAAAATCAATGTATCATATGTCAACTTTGCATAAAACCCTAATGTTCGATCACATGCGAGTT
>JAHDFT010000467.1 GCA_020628015.1 Bacteroidota bacterium | reverse complement strand
CCAAATCATCTACTTGGTAAAGTATATATGGTATTTCTTTCCCAAATCATCTACTCGATAAAGTATATATAGTATTTCTTTCCCAAATCATCTACTTGGTAAAGTATATATGGTATTTCTTTCCTAAATCACCTACTCGATAAAGTATATATGGTATTTCTTTCCCAAATCATCTACTCGATAAAGTATATATAGTATTTCTTTCCCAAATCATCTACTTGGTAAAGTATATATGGTATTTCTTTCCCAAATCATCTACTTGGTAAAGTATATGTGGCATCTCTTTCCCGAATCATTTTGTATGTTATACTTCTTGCCTCTTTTGACTTTGATTTATTGTTTCATCACTAAAGGGGACATTAAAAATCAAGATTGAACGATAAGCTTTCGTTAAAAATAAAAAATAGCAGTTAAATTAAGTTAATAACAATATGATTTGGACTTTTGGAGTGGGAAAGGCATTTATGAATTAGTATTTTATGAGTAGGTAATTTTTAAGATTTCACCATTAAAACAATAACTATGAAAATACATGACTACTATTACTGGATCATTTTGATTATTATGATAAGTGGATGTGCCAATAATAAAAGCTGGCGAACAAGTGAGGGACAAATCACGGAAGGATTGCATGATATAGCGGTAATTGATGAAAAGACGGCGGTGGCTTATAGTTATGGAACAGGAAATGTCTATAAAACCCTTGATGGCGGCAAAAAATGGGCAAAAATCTATCAATTCGACTCCATTTATTTTGAGCAAATTCAATTTCTGGATGCCAATAATGGTTGGATCATCGGTAGTGCCAATAAAATATATAAGACCCAAGATGGTGGCAAGACTTGGAGCAAGCATAATTTAAAAAAGGAATCTACGACGGCTTATTTTTACGGTATGTATTTCGAGACAAAAGATAAGGGCTATATTGCTGCTTTACAACAGAATAAAGATGGCTTCTATACCATTATTTACCAGACAATAGATGGTGGAGAATCTTGGGAATCCATCAATAGAATCAAAGAGATGCTCTTGCATTTGGAGCGAATAGAAGGTAGTTTATATGCGACAGGCAAGAATGTCATTCTCAAAAATGTCGATCAGGAAAATTGGACATATGTTTTTAAGGATGAAAGCAAAAAGGTAGGACAAATCAGGTCATTTGCCCAAAATGCCTCCAATCAATTGGTGGCAGTAAGTTTTCAGGGCTATGTCATTCGCATTAAGGGAGATCAAATCAACAAAGAACAAATCACCGCCAATCGGCTTCGCAGCATCGTTGCCATCAATGATAGCGACTGGATTGCCGCTGGTGATGCCAATAGAAGACCAGACCACCTCTTCTTCTCCACAGACAATGCCCAAAGCTGGACTCCTCATCCCAATCCCCTAGCCGACATCCACCGCATTAAGACCTCAAAAAGCAAGATATGGATGGTCGGAAAAGAGGGTTTGGTGATGGTACGGAAAATGTAACAACGTAGGGACAAGGCACGCTCTATTTATTTATATCAAATAATTTGCTTACACTTACACAAGTCTTAAAAATATACTATCTTTGTCGGGGTATAAGATAGTAGAAAAAGAAAATATATAGATCGTTTTTTACTATTCCTAATCTATCATGAACCATTACCTATTTTGGAATCTCAAAACTATTGCAATGAATGTAAAAAACCTATCAGAATCGGAAATTAACGAACTATTAACAGCTTATGATTCACAATTGAAGAAGCTGAATTTTCAAGTGGAGGTAGTGAAAGCTGCGGTGAAAGAGTTGAAAGGTGCAAAAGCAGATCTAAAAAAAATAGAGCGGGAAGAACGCATGAAAAAAGCGGCTGAAGAACGGGCGCAAAAGGCAGCTGAACGAAAGGCGAAGGCAAAACAGCCTGCTGAGGTTGCGGTAGTACAAGAAACAAATGGTACTGCTGTTGCTGAGGAGGCAAGTGCTGAAGGGGTAGCGGTTGATTTACCTACAGCAGAAAGTAAAGAAGTTGCTGTAGCGTCAGCATCAACAGAGACTATAGAGGCGACTCCTGCTACTGAGGAGGGGGAAAAAGAAGCAAAAAAGAAGGAAACAAAGCCTAAAAAAACAGCTAAGTCAAAGGCGAAAGTAAAGCCAGAAAAGAAGAAGGCTGCACCTGAAAAGAAAGAGCCTGTTGAGGCTGCAAAAGAGGAAGCTACACCTGAAAAGACAGAGCCTGCTGAAGAGGTTGCAAAAGAGAAAGCTGCTCCTGAAGCAGAGCAAGAGGAATTAGATGCTGTTTATCCTGAATGGGATAAATTTATCAAAGAAACTTTAGTGGCAAAGGCAAAGGTGATGAAGAATAATGAATTTGTAGATGCCGTTAAGGAATGGGGGGACTCACAAGGCCAGACCTATACGGATCAAAAGGTGAGAGGTGAAATTTATCGTAGTTTATTAAAACTCGCTTACCAAGATAAAACCCTTAAGAAAGTGCGATTACCAGAAAAAGGATTTGTTTATGCTATGAACGATTGGTTTTCTGAAGAGGGTGATTTAAAAGAAGATTATTTGGTTTAATTACCTAAAAATGATTGGGGATATTAGTAAGAAGTAGGGTCGTTAATGTATCTCTTCTTATTAGTATGCCCATGTTTATTTATAATAGAATTACCATCCCTTCCAATGCAATATTAAATCCTGCTGCCTTCAATTTTTGTCGTTCAGGACTGTCAGGCTGTAGAATAGGATTGGTGTTGTATTTGTGATTGTAGACTGTTAAAAAAGCCTTCCTTGTCTGCTACCACTTTCAAATTCTAGTAGCCATTTTTTTCGCTCCAAACCTCCAGCGTAACCCACCAAACTACCATTTTTACCAATTACCCGATGACAAGGTACCACAATTGCAATCGGATTCTTACCATTGGCATTACCCACCGCTTGGCTACCTTTAGGTTTACCGACTTGGCGAGCAATATCCAAATAAGTCACTTTTTTGCCAAAAGGAATCTCTAATAAAGCGTTCCAAACTTGTTTTTGAAAAGTAGTGCCTACTAGATCAAGTTTTAGGTCAAAAGTGCGACTTTGGCCTATAAAATAAGCTTCCAATTCTTGTAATCCTTGTTCGATATGTTTTTGAGCACTTATTGTTTGAGGTAGATCAGGTGTAGGATTAGATACTTGTTCCTCCACAAAGTTAATGGAGCGAATGCCTTTGGAGGAGGCGGTGATTAAGATAGTACCAATTGGGGAGGTATAGTAGGCGTACATAGTTTGTTTGTAGGATAATGAACTAGAGAATAGGATAGGGGAGCAGAAGTCAGAATCGAAGGAATCAAGTATCTATAAAAAGTGGTAGATACTTGATTCGTTGGAATGAGATCAGTATAGGTAACTGTGCTCTAATAATTAGTTAGGAAAGAAAAGATTGTGCACGCATAGCAACACCCATATCTCCTTCGATTCTAATTAAACCTGTCATTACAGCAGTCATTGGATTTAAATCACCTGTACCCATTTTTTCAAAAGTATCAAGAGTAGTTTTAATGGTGCAATTGGCTTCTTTCTCATCATTGCTTACTATGTGTTTTTCTCCAGTACCATCAATATAAACACTACCTGCATCAAATGCAATTTTTAAAGTAGCACCAAGTGGACTAGCGTGTTCTACTCTTTTTCTGATTTCTTCTGTAGCAAAATCTAAAGTCATAATGTATTTGATTTTTTAACAATGCTTGGGTAATGAGGAAAATAGATAGGATTCACTATTTTTCTACATTACAGTTGCATAAATAAAGAATGGTGCAAAAATCGAAAAATTAAATGGGAATTTTTAGAAAATACACATAAAGTAAAAGGAAAAATCGAGGTGTTTCAATATTTTGTGATTTGTTGTTCTACAAATATTGATGTATTTTGCAGCGTCATTCTCATATAGCCTATTTTTGACTACACTTAAACATCAACATCCATTCAACTTTCTATACCAGATTCATAAAGATACTTTAAATCATAGTATTATAAATATAAACTACATCGTTGCCAACTTTCAATGTGATTTTAAATTTAGGAACAGTCAAAAAATAATTGTACCATTTTGATTGATAAATTTACCCCTAT
>JAHDFT010000466.1 GCA_020628015.1 Bacteroidota bacterium | reverse complement strand
TCAAATTTTCCACAAAGGTAACACCATTATAAAGGATAAAAAAATGTACAAGTGACGTTTTGATGCAAAAAAGTGTAGAATTTGGTATGTAGGTGATAAGAATAGGAGCTTTTTTGGATAGGTAGGGACAAAAAAGTAGCTCTAAACTACTTTTCAGCATGAAAGTAGTTCAGAGCCATGTTGTTGATAGATTAAAATTAGGATTAACCTTTTTAGTAAAAATCATATTTTTTAGGCTTTCCTTGTGGGCAATCATTGGCAAAAATGGTATAAGTAATGCCTAGATTAAGCATCAAGATAGCGTCATTTGCAGTAATATCACCTCTTTGTACACCTGCTCGCCCAATAGGTTGGCCTACTTCGCCAGATCGGTCGGCCAAAGTAGCAGTAATGCTTCCATCTTGGAGTAAAAAATTATCCACATAGACATCTCCTACATCATCTAGGTAATCGGTAGAGGTAAAATGATAACTCAATTCTGCATAGCAACTCCATTTACCTCGCATCCAGTATTTTACTCCCATTCCAACAGGAATATTGGCTTGTACAGGCTTGTATTGTTTGGTTTCTACAAAGTCAATCAATTGTCCTTCTGTCCCCAACTCTCGCAAATTATACCATTCATCTTGGAATTTGGTCTTGGTTTCAAAATAGAACAGCCCTAGCCCAACAGTAATATATGGACTGAAATAGTGTTTTTCATTACCCACGATGAATTTATGGAAATTGAGTTCGATTTGTCCAGTAAGTCCAATCAGATTGGCACGGAAGCTTAGGTTTCTGGCCCTAGGAAAGGGATTGGAGCTGAGGGAGTCTGCATGTTGAATCATGGCAGCATTGAACGATCCTCGTAAGCCGACGTATGGATTGAGATGATAACGGTAAAGGGCACCAAAAGCAGGACGAGTTTGTAGGAAGTTATAGTTCGGATTTATATCTCCAATATAAGTTGCTGAACCTACCCATACTCCTACCTCTTGATCTTTTGATTGTGCCATAAGGAGTTGAGTTAGTCCACATAGTAGCCAAATAAGCGTAACGATGTACTTTTTCATTGCTTTTTAACGATTTTAGACGGGAAAAGACGCTCTAAAAACGGTAGAATACTTAAAATGTTGTTTGAGTCTAGGAAAAATAATGGGCTTATTTTATCCTAGACTCTAATAATATTTTTTTGCTAGTTCCTTGACAATGAAAAAGACAAGATATTGAGGGGAAAAGGGGATTATTGTTCTACAGCAACTTGTGCATCCCATTGAATCATTAGCATTTTACTTCCAAGGTGGGTGAGTAGAAAGCCATGATTATGAATATTTTCTCGATTTTGCATAAATCGACAAACTTCTTCCACATTTAAGATTCGACATTCCATAGAAGAACGACATCTTTCAGGTACTTTTTTGAAAAATTGTTTGACCCATTTCATTACAGTTACATGGCTGATGCCCAGTATGCGCTCAATTTCTCTATAGCCTAGACCTTGTAAGTAAAGCTGCAATGCTTTGATTACATAGTAGTCATCTAGTCTCTTACCTAATTTATTAACTGTAAAATGGTAGCTGCATTCTTTACATAGAAATCGTTGTCTATCCTTAACTTTACCACTTTTGATAATTTTATTGCCTTTGCATTTTGGACATTCTTTACCAATCATGATTATTATTTGATGGGTTATGAAATAATGAAGTAAAACAATTTGCTTATACAATGAACATGTTGCGTTTTCTTCATTATATATAGTGCTATTATTTTTTCACTATAACTAATATTTCCAAATATATTAAAATACCATCAAAAAAAGAACAAAACAAACAAACAATTGTTAGTTTCTGATAAAAAATATTTGCTTCTATTAGGAAAAAAATGATACTAATTTATTTGTCTTTGATTATTATTATTTTAGGTATGAATTCTGTTTTTATGTTGTTTTTTTACAAAATGTTTTTTTTAGCTCAATGCTATTCGGGTTTCTATCATAACTATACTTTTTGTAATATTAAAATGGGGGAAGGGAAGAGAAATAATAGGAGCGATTTGAAGTTTTGATTTTTACTATTCCTTACTTAATACTCATGACCAATAGGCAAAAAAATATCCCTTACACCAATCAAAAAATGAATTAGCATAAGGGATTATTTTATAAATCGCATAACACTTAATAATTAAGTACCGTTATTTTCAATCCATGAATCAGAATGAACTGATTAGCATAGAAAGATTGCGACATACATCTTTGAAGTTTGGCGTAATTATGCCGTAATAATTAAATTACGAATTTACACCTTCTTCCAAATCTTTGCCGGCTTTGAACTTAACTACTTTTTTAGCCGCAATTTGAATTTCTTCACCAGTTCTAGGATTTCTTCCCACTCTAGCAGAGCGTTCTCCTACAGAGAAAGTTCCGAAACCAACTAATGTTACTTTGTCGCCTTCACCTAAAGCACCTTTTACGGCACCCATGAAAGCATCGAGTGCAGAGCCAGCTTGCGCTTTTGTTAATTTAGCGTCTCCGGCGATCTTGTCAACTAACTGTCCTTTATTCATTGTAGACAATTTTAATTAAAGAATAAAATTAAACTTTATTATATATTGCAAAAATAGTCTCTTTTGTAGGTAATTCCAAGATTTATAAGGGATTTCGCATGTTTTTATGCCTTAAAACCTGAAAAAAGACTTAAATATTACATATTATTGAGTGTTTTGCTAGAAATCAACCTTTCTTTAAGATAACAAATAACATGTTTCTCTTAAAAAAAGCGGCTAATCTAGTGAATATCATTAATTAAACGACATCTGACCAGACTAAAGATTTACTAAGATTATGCCATTAATGGCAAATTAAGGTTTTCTTTTGCTTTAAAGAGAAATTTTGTTAAAAAAAAAAACAAAACTGACAAAAAAATGGCGAAAATGCCTATTTCGCAAGGCTATTCAGGGTATTTGAGTGGAATTATTGGAATTTTTGCTGATTTTGATTGTATAAAAATAAGTAATGAAATAGAGCTACTTGAATGGTTATTTTTGCAAGGGCGGATTCGATGAAAGAATAAATCATATGGACTAGGTTATTTTTGTTCCATTACTTAACTTCGCAGACATATATTAAAATAGAAAAAGCTATGGCTACAGCAATAAAACAAACACCACTTTATGATATTCATTGTTCGCTAGGAGCAAAAATGACAGATTTTGCAGGCTATATGATGCCGATTAGTTATGCAGGTATTAAAGCGGAGCATCAGTGTGTTCGGGAGCAAGTTGGTATCTTCGATGTTTCTCATATGGGAGAGTTTATTATTAGGGGAAAAAAAGCTTTTGATTTGATTCAATCTTTGACCTGTAATGATCTCAACCGCATTAAATCTGGTAAGGCACAATATACTTGTTTGATGAATGAACAGGGAGGGATTGTTGATGATTTGATTGTTTACCGAATTGGTGAGGAGGTGTTTATGCTGGTGGTGAATGCGGCTAATATCCAGAAAGATTGGGATTGGATTGCTCAACATTGCCCCAAAGAAGAGGTGGAAATGATTAATATTTCTGACCGTACTGCACTTTTGGCGGTTCAAGGGCCTAAAGCCTTGGAGGTTTTACAAGACTTAACCCCTATGAATTTGAGTTGGATGAAGCCTTTTGAGTTTCACAAAGGCGTTTTCGCAGGTTTAGAAAATGTCTTGGTCTCTGCTACAGGTTATACAGGTGCTGGTGGATTTGAGATTTATTTTGATAATGATCATGCAAAAATGATCTGGAATGCGATTATGGAAGCTGGTGCTGCACATGGTATCCAAGCTATTGGGCTAGGAGCTAGAGATACTTTGCGTTTGGAAAAGGGTTATTGTTTATATGGTAATGATATTAGTGATACAACTACACCTTTGGAGGCTGGTTTGTCGTGGGTGGTACGTTTGAAAACGGATTTTGTAGGGAAAAAGGCTTTACAAGCGCAGAAAATAATTGGTATTCAACGAAAATTGGTTGGATTTGTGATTGAGGGCAAAGGTATTGCTCGACATGGTTATGCTGTAGTGGATGAGGAAGGGAATGCTATTGGTGAGGTGACTTCTGGTACGCAATCTCCA
>JAHDFT010000465.1 GCA_020628015.1 Bacteroidota bacterium | reverse complement strand
TTTTTTGCCTTGTCTAGCTACAAATTAACCGAACAAATATGTCCAATTTATTTTTTGCTTGTTACTTAATCAGTTAATTTACGAAGATGAACTAATAATGAATATGATTTACTAGGAATGTTTAAACAAATTAATTAAATTTGATAAAGCCTGATTATATTGTAAACGAAGTAGCAATGGATTAAAAATAAAATATACAACCGAATTTAGTTTTAATCCATTACGAATCTAATTGTATACTTCATTTTTTATAATACCCATAAAGTGATAACTAAATATGCCTCAACCAATACAAAGATGTGAATATTGCGGTTTAGAATGGACAGCAGAAGAAGTAGAAGACATTCTTTTTTGTAGAGAAGATAAACAGCACTGTAGTTTTTATGATCGTCAAATTCATACGGCTATTAATTTACCCGCAAGAACTGGGGAGGTTAGGGTAGTAGAATCTAAAAGTCGATCATGGATGGCTTATTTGGCAGTAGCTTTACTCATTGGCTTATTGACTTTAGCTTTTATGCTTTTTCAAACAGGTCAAGAAAAAGATTTGATGGACAATCGCTTAATACTGGCTACTAAAGAAAAGGAACGTTTAGAAAGTTTAATAGATCAATATAATAGAGAAGGGGGAATGACCAAAGAAACAGAAGAGTTGCATGATTTACTAAATGAAAAGGAACAAGAAATTGATGATTTGAAGTTAGAGAATCGAAAATTGAAAAGGAATTTGAAAGGGATTAATGCAGAACAGGCAGTTTATAATGAACCTGCACCAAGTACTAATAACTCCACAGGTTCCTCTGGACAAACAGCTGGTACTAGTCCTGCAACAGCAGTAGTGACTAAGTTTATCAACTATTTAGGGAAACAACAGTTTCAAGCAGCTTATGAATTGCAAAGTATTGATAATTGGGGTGATGCCAATTTTTTTGCTTCTGAAAAATCATTTGGAGGGGTAAAGACAACACAAATATACTCGACTCAAGTGGAAAGTGAGGATGAGCAAGAAGCAACAATATCGGTGGATTATTTTAGTGAAGATCCAACTAATGACCCGAATACCATTAAACGCCTAGAGTTACCTTGTGAAGGTAGTACAGGTTTGGTTTATAGACAATTATTCAACTTGAAGAAAAGTGGTGGACAATGGAAGATTGTAGGAACAAAGTTATTAAATAGAAAGTGTAGTTGAACCTAAATCTACAACCGTCTCCTAGCAATTTCCCCACAAACCAAAGTCGCTGCACAAGCTACATTTAATGATTCTACATTTTGATACATCGGAATAGAGAGAAAATGATCGACGAGCTGGTGGGCTTGTGAAGAAATTCCATGTGTTTCTCCGCCCATTAAAAAAATGCTTTTAGGGGCAAATTGAGCTTGGTAAAGGGATTGAGGGGCAGAGCCAGCTAATCCATAAATTTGAAATCCCTTCGCTTTAGCCGCTTGAAGTCCTTGAGTGATTTTTTCACATTTCAAAATCCGACTCCTAAAAAGCGTACCAGCAGAGGCTTTAACAATTAATGGACTGATTTTAGGGCTACCTTTGCGAGGATAAATAAGCCCATCCATTCCCAAACCTGTGGCTGAACGGATCATTAAGCCAATATTGGCAGGTGTGGTGACTCCATCGAAGGCGAGTAAATGTAAACGTTTTTGTTTTTTGAATAGGGAGAAAAGATCATATTCAAGAAAAGCGTCTAGGCTATCCATTTGCGTAGTGATAATATCAGCAATCACTCCCTGATCTTGCTTTTCATTCCTAGAAAGTCGGTTAATTTTATTGGTTGGATAGCGATGACAGGTAATTTGTCTTTGTTGGGCTAATTGTTGTATTTCCTGAATAATTGGCCCTCTAGCTTTATGATCTATGGCAATTTTATCTATAGACAAATTGGTATCTGATAAGGCTTCTAAAACTGGTTTTCTACCATAGATGGTAATGAATTGGTCACGAGGATGTTTGCTTCGCATGATGTGTAAGTTCTGCTCAGGAGGTGCTTATTATTGAGGGAAGGTTAAGGATAGAATTGGTTGTAATGAGCATTTTATGTGGAAAATCCTCAAAATTCAATAACCTTATCCAATTTATTTTTCTTCAAGTAGCTAATTAAAATTTTCTGCGCTTCCATACCTTCCATACTATATTTTAAGCCATCCTTAATCATCTCTAAATTATACTCCATATTCTTTTCTATATAGACAAAACCCAAATAACGACCATTTTCTACACAAACAATAGATTGCTCATTGATGTGGCGACCTTCACCAATCACCAAAAAACTATCAATCGGATACTGATGCTGACGCATGGCTTTACGCACTCGACGATTATATTGTTTATACTCAATATTGGCTTCACAATATTCTGTCCCTTTTTTCGCTTGTCCACACATCATACATTTCTTACGCTGATTGACTTTCAGGCCACAAAGGGCAGGGCAGAGTTGGTGATCTTTGATAATACTCAATAGCCCGACACCTACTTCCTCTTGTTTTTCAAAAACAATTTCTGGTCGTTCATGTCCATGTTTACGTCTAGCCTCTAGGTCAAGAAAGCCATTTCTACCTTGTTTGGCAAAAATACCAAAAGGAAATCTTGGTAGGCTACTGCGACGATTGAATCTTGGGCGCAGTCTTCGGATATGGTAAATTTCTAGGAGTTGTGCGATCAGTTCACTACCTGTTTCATCGTAGGTAATATCATAAGTTTGACTTAAAATATTCCAATAACGAGCATTTTTGCCTTTGAAATGTTGAAAAATGCGTCGTCGGATATCATTACTCCTACTAAGATAAATGATTTTACCATTTTTATCATGTAGATAATAGACACCTGTTTCTTCTGGTAATTGATCTAATAAGGAGCTAGGAAGCTGGCTAGGTAGGTTTTCATAAGCCAGATGATCACTAATATATTCAGCGAGATGATTGGTCGGTTGTTCTCTTTCCAGCATCATTTCAAATAAGCGTACTGTGGCCTCTGCATCCCCTTTTGCCCGATGTCGATTGGAAATGGTGATACCTAAGTCTTTGCACATATTTCCCAGCCCATAAGAAGCCATCTCAGGGAAAACATTCTTGGCTAAATTGATGGTACACAATTTTGGCCGCTGAAATTGAGTCCCTAAGCGTTTAAATTCGGCACGTACATAAGCATAATCAAATTGTACATTGTGTGCTACAAATACAGCATCCTTAGTAATATCGTTGATTTTGCCAGCTACTTCACCAAAAGTGGGCGCATCAGCTACCATAGCATTTGTAATACCTGTTAACTTGCTTATGAAGGGTGGTATATCAATTTCTGGGTTAATAAGTGTACTAAAAGAATCCACAACCGAGTTACCTTCCTCATCATATAGAAATATGGCTATTTCTGTTATTTTATCTCGTTTGGGACTTCCCCCGGTTGCTTCGATGTCAATAATCGCAAACTGCATACAAAGTCGCTTTCTTCTCAATAAATATATAGGAAATATATTATTGTATTGTAAGTTTAAGGGTATATCTTTTTGACTGGCGTGTAATAAAATAAGAATATACCATTCGTGATGGATTGAAAATAAAGTAGATAGTCAACTTTACTTTCATTCTATCACTTTCCATTGCTGGATTAGGAAAATGAAAAAGCGCATATAATATAATGATTGAAGAGGTATGGGCTGAACACAAAAAGGATATTTGCTGTACCACTAACTCTTCAGTTTATATATAATTACTATTAAATAATTTCCTAGAAACTTACATCTCCAATAACTTGACTATTAAGCCCGTTTCTGCTAAGATACTAAAAGTCCGTCAACTGTTGGAATAGTTTTGTAATATTGGTGAAAAAACCACAATAAAATAATATAAACGATGTTATCCGATAAAAATACTTACGCTCATTGATAATCGAATTTTAATCATTCAACAAACATTTTTTCTCAGTCTATTTTTTCAACAAATTGATCTATTATTCCTACAGTGCTGGTACCTCCGTTATTATTTAACAACGATTAAGGTAAAAAGATGTATTCTACAGGCAAAATACTGGTGTACTAGTCTATTTGGGCATGGTCAATTTGTGTTTTGACAATGCTTTA
>JAHDFT010000464.1 GCA_020628015.1 Bacteroidota bacterium | reverse complement strand
ATAAACCGACATCTTGTTGTTTAATTTGCTGCTATACTTCGTTAAAAAGCCTCGACGATGCTCGCATCGCCTACGTTTTTTGCCTCGTCTAGCCACAAATTAACCGAACAAATAGGCCTAATTTATTTTTTGCTTGTTACTAAAGCAATTTGCCTAAAATTTGCCAACACACCGATATTTTGTATATTAGGGGAATATATAACTTTATGGATGAGGTCAAATGATCATTTACCAATCATTAATAGAGTTATTGATCGTAATCACGAGAACCATTAATAAGCAATCATTTACTTTAAAAATCAATCATATGTCCGCTCCCAGACCCGCTCAAACGGCATTGAGCCATCTCTACAAATGGGAAAAATCCCAGCCCAATGCAGTATTTATGCACCAACCCTTCGATGGTAAGTGGTATACTTTTACCTGGAAAGAGGCTGGAGATCAAATTAGAAGAATGGCTAGTGCCCTAAAAGCCATGAATTTACCACCAAAAAGCCATGTAGCCATTATTTCTAAAAATTGCGCTCATTGGATTATGGCTGATTTAGCGATTATGATGAGTGGTAATGTCTCTATTCCATTGTATCCTAATATTAGTGCAGATACAATGAATTATGTATTAAATCATAGTGGGGCAAAGGTATTATTTGTTGGTAAATTGGATGATTGGGCAGGGATGAAGTCAGGAATGCCTGATGATGTGCAAGGAATTTCGTTTCCAATGTATGAGGAGGCTGGTTATACCAAGTGGGATGACCTTATTGCCAATAATGAACCCATGCAAGGAGAAGTAGATCGAGATATTGAGGATATGATGACCATTATTTATACTTCTGGTACCACAGGTAAGCCTAAAGGAGTAGTGCATACTTTCCAATCTATTGGATTTGCGATTAATAATGCTTTAAAGGTAGTAAGTGTAGGAGATAATGCACGTTTTTTCTCTTATCTACCATTATCGCATATTGCAGAAAGAATGCTTGTAGAAATGGGGGCGGTATCTACTGGTTCTGAGATTTACTTTGCACAATCATTAGATACCTTTGCAGATAATTTACGAACTGCTCATCCTACTATTTTCCTTGGGGTGCCACGTATTTGGACCAAATTCCAAATGGGTATCTTAGCTAAAATGCCACAGGAAAAGTTGAGTCGTTTGCTTCGTATTCCATTATTGAATATTTTCGTTAAACGAAAAATTAGAAAAACGCTAGGCTTAGATGATGCGGTACATTGTTTTACAGGTGCTGCGCCTACACCTCGTGCTTTAATGGAATGGTTCAAAAAGCTAGGGATTACCATACAAGAAGTATATGGTATGACCGAAAATTCTGCTTATTCGCATTATACTAGAAAAGACAATATCAAGTATGGCTCAACAGGGCAACCAATGCCACATGTTGATGTGAAAATTAGTGATGTAGGGGAGATTTTGGTGAAGAGTGTAGCCAATATGACAGGGTATTATAAGCAAGATGACCTTACTGCTGCTGCTTTTGAAGATGGTTACTTAAAAACAGGAGATAAAGGAAAGGTGGATGGTAATGGCTTTTTATCTATTACAGGTAGAGTAAAAGAAATTTTCAAGACAGAGAAAGGAAAATACGTAGCTCCTACACCTATTGAAATGAAATTGGCAAGTAATTCCAATATTGAGCAAGTATGTGTTGTGGGGGTTAATTTACCTCAGCCAATCGCCTTAGTTGTCTTATCTGAAGCAGCAAGAGCAATGGATAAATCAGGCATGGCTAAAAGTTTAGAAGATACTTTGAAAGAGGTCAATCCAAAGTTGGATAAGCATGAGAAGGTAAAGAAAATTGTTGTTTTGAAAGAGCCTTGGACAGTAGAAAACGGTATGATGACTCCTACTTTGAAGATCAAACGTGGACCTATTGAGGATAAGTGTTGTGATAGGTATCAAACATGGTATAAGAAAAGTGAAGCTGTTGTGTGGGAATAATCCTGTATGATTGGCTAAAATTTATTGACCATAAAGTGATTTATGAAACTGATCCAAATATTACTAGTGGGGCTATTGGTATTGCTATTGAGTTGTGGTAATCAAGGCACAACAAGCAATACCAATGGTACCAATAATACAAGTACTAATACCAAAAGTACTGGAATTACCTATAAAGAAGGCAGAAAAAATCAAGATTCTAGGGATGGTCATTACAATATCCGTTGTACCTATCCTGGTTTTTTTGATGCTAATGATAAGGCTTTAGATAAGGTCAATAATCGAATCAAAGCCTATGTTGATCGACGCATTGAAAAATTCAAAGTTCGTTCAATTTTACATAAAGATTTAGGAAGTAGTGTACTACAGATCGGTTATAATGTTGATGAAATGAATGATGATTTTGTCAAAGTCAGTTTATCCATTAATCAACAATTTCCAGATTTAGACAAGCCGATGCTAGAATCTGAAATCATGGAATTTGACTTGAATAATTTGAAATAGTGTTGACTCTTTTTTGAAAGGAAAAAATACTTTGTATTGTGATATTTATTGGCTATGCAAGAAGATGTCATTATTATAGGAGGAGGACCAATTGGTTTGGCTTGTGGTATTGAAGCAACTAAACGAGGACTTCGTTACCGCATTCTGGAAAAAGGCTGCTTGGTCAATGCGATTTACAATTACCCCAAAAATATGACCTTCTTTTCCACTTCTGTTAGATTGGAAATTGGTGAGGTGCCTTTCATTTCTCATGGTATTAAGCCTACCCGAACCGAGGCTTTAGAGTATTATCGAAGGGTCAAAAGTCATTGGGATTTGAAGGTAAATACTTATGAAAAGGTACTGGATATTATTGATGATGGTCAGGGGCAATATCTGGTAAAAACGACCAAAGCGACTTATAGTACCTATGCAGTTGTGATCGCAACAGGTTTCTATGATTTGCCTAATTTATTGGGAGTCGAAGGGGAAAATTTACCCAAGGTAAAGCACTATTTTGATGAACCTCATCCTTATGCTGATCAGAAAATCATTATTGTAGGGGGTGGAAATTCTGCGGTTGATGTGGCTTTGGAGACTTATAGACGAGGAGCGGAGGTGACAATGGTGATACGAAAAGATAGCTTGAAAAAGAGTGTAAAATACTGGGTATTACCAGATATAGAGAATCGAATTAAAGAGGGGAGTATTCAAGCTTATTTTAATAGTACCATTAAGGAAATTAAGGATACATCAGTACAGATTCAGACACCTGAAGGTATAAAAGAGTTAGATAATGACTTTGTGCTGGCGATGACTGGTTATCGACCAGATTTTCAATGGTTAACCCAAATGGGTTTACAGTTGACAGTAGAAGAAAAAGTGCGTCCGTTACATAATGAAAGCACTTTTGAATCCAATCGACCACATATTTACTATGCAGGTGTAGTTTGTGGCGGTTTAGAAACCAATAAATGGTTTATTGAAAATGCTCGTTTTCACGCAGAAGTGATTATGGAGCAGATTGAACAAAATATTAAAAATCTAGTATAAAAAATAGCCACTCATTAAATATACACTACTACACTTCCTCAATATCAGGCAGCCAATGCACCGTATTAATTTTTCCACCAACATAATCTAGTTTAACCCAAAAACTTTTGCGTTCTTTTGATTGGTCTGATGCATGTACGACATAATAAGCATGAGTCCGTTTTACATTGTCCATAATATCCCGTTCTTCTTTTATCTTTGCAAAAGGACCTGCCTCCTCTCTAAGTTCCGCACTTGTAAACCCTAATCCATAGTAAGCCAGTTGACTACGCATGTAGGACTCTTCTTCTGTATATTGACTGTCGTTGATGACATAATAACGATACAGTACATATACAAATGCACAAGCAATGACCAGCATCACTAGAAACAAAGGATGCGAGAAAATTTCTCCATATCGAGTAAAGATGCTTTTGCGTTCTGCTTGGAGTAAAAAAAGCAATATATTCATAAAAATAATGGTTTGCGTATTTCTTCATTCAAGTAAATAAAACAACAAATATACACAAATGTTGAAAGTGCATTTTTAAATTGCACTTTATTTGCATAATTTTAAATGTACAGTATAATAAGGAACAGTCAAAAAATAATTGTACCATTTTGATTGATAAATTTACCCCTA
>JAHDFT010000463.1 GCA_020628015.1 Bacteroidota bacterium | reverse complement strand
GAGGCAAAAAACGTAGGCAATGCAGGGCATTGGCGAGGCTTTTTAACGAAGTATCGGGTTAAATTTATCAATCAAAATGGTACAATTATTTTTTGACTGTTCCTTAAACAAAAGTCAATAAATAACCCACTATCGCTCCGCCCAAAACAATAAACGCACTATTTACTTTTTTATACCTAACAACAATTAATATACTCGCTATAGCAATCAAGGTCGTTCGCCAATCGGTTAAGGTGTCTTTGCTCATTTCTACACAAACCGCAACAATCAAGGCTACGGCTGCGACATTAACCGCATCCAAAATCGAACCGATCACTTTAGATTGTCGCATCTTAGGAATCAAGGGATTTAAAATCAATACAAAAAGAAAGGAAGGCAGAAAAATACCAACTTTCTTTTATGAACTACCTCATCTTCCATCATGGCAATATGGGCGGCAGGTCTGCCAAAGGCAATACAGCCTAATTTGAAAAATAATTGAGCAATTTCTTTGAGTTTGTTTTTTTCTGACATGGTGATAAAATAAGAAATAGTTGTAAAATTGATCATCAATTTTACAACTATTCCCTAAGTAGTAAGTCAAGTAAATAGTGACTAGTAGATTTAGTAGGCTTTTTTTGTCAGTACAAGGCGTGAAACGGAGGCATACATGGAATGTACGGCGAGGCTTCACAACGCAGTACAGGCAAAAAAAGACCTAAAGATGCCGACAGTATTTACTTGACTTACTACTAAGTTTTTCAACTTATTTTTTTATCAATTTTGCTCTACATGGCTCTCTACAACTCGAATTGCTAATGATTAATTCATCATTTTTGAGGGTAAATGTGTGCTCAAATTGGCGACCATCACAAGTAGCAGTAATGGTTCCTTTATCAATGGAATAGCTGCCTGTAAGTGTTTCTGTACTCTCAGAAAATCCACAAAGTAAGCCATTGCCAGTTAGTCTTTGATCTTCTTCAAAATGAAGAATAATATTTAAATCTGTAGCCTCAAATTCACCAGAACCATTACCTATATCCAGTAGTGTTTCTGTCACCACCCATTCACCGATTAAATCATTACTAGGTTCAGTTACTGTACGCTCGGTACAGGAGCTTAGTAATTGAAAGCCCAAAACGAGTAAGGCAATCCATTTTAAGGAAGTTATTTTTAATATAGAAGTGTCTTTAATAGTCATTGGATTAATTTTAATTTGATATTAATTAATTGTCCATTTGCCTTTTTAGTGTCCCTAAATAGTAGGTGAATGATTCTTTGAAATCATCCCCATTTATAAGTCTCTACTTTTAGCTCATTTGGATGCTTTTCTACAAATATTATTTTTTGGTGTCGGACATCTATTCGCCACAAATCTTTCTTGAAAAATCGTTTGATAAGTTGTTTCTCTTTGCCCTCCTTTGTGGACATCCAAAACTCAAATTCCTCTGCTTTTTTCCCTTCTCGAATAATGAATAATTGATTGACAGTTGTTCGTTTCGCCACTCCACTATTATTGATTAAATGCCCGTTTTCCATATTAAAGCGAATACATCCTTTGTCCTCATCATAATGAACTTCATAGAGGAGATGATGTATTTTTTGTGCTTCATTTTTATCAAATAAATAAGTCAATTCCTCAGTGGCAACATTGTAAATGCCAATATTGATAATGGAATGTTTGTCAACTGCCTTCTTAGAACGCATCAAGCCTTTGTCTACAGAAGGATTCATAGCAATATACATTAGATTGTGATTCGGCTCTAATCCTATTTCTGGTATGGAATTGTATCGGTAGTCTTTGTACATTAGATGGTTTGGTTTTTTATATGCTTGTTGATGGTGAAATGATGAATTGTTCATCACTTCACCATTATTGAATACAATCTTCTTGACCAAACCGTTCAATAGTTGATTATGCCACTAGAGATTTGTCTCTCTAAAATATAAGCTATTTTTTTCAATAAAATCGTCCATTTTCACATTTATGAATATCCCATCTTTTTTGGAGAAATTGTAGGAAGTCTGTTTGGTTATTTAGATTGGCACTTGGCGTATATGCTCCACCATAAGCATTATTGCCAAAACAATGCATGGTTGCTCCTCGCAGTGCATATTTCGTTCTGCCCTCATACATAATCATTTTCATAGTGCCAGGAGAGACATCCCCTCGACAAATTAAGGCATAAGGGACATTTACCTCTGTCAATCCATCACTATCAATATCTGTAACCGTCGTTGCTTTAGGGACAAATCCTGCAAACCAATCTACACCAAAACATTCTACATAATCATAGATTCTCCAACTTTTGGTAAATTGCTTGGCACCAGGTGCTTTAGTGAATAAATAAACATACAATTCTGCTTTATCATTGACACTATGTTCTGTTGAATTGCTATGATATTCCTTCCAATTAAAATGTCCTGTAACTGTTTGGACTAAAATCTTTTCTCCCTCACCATCTGCCCACTTTAAAGCTTCTACAACTGTTCCTCTAAAGTCTAGGTATTTAGGAATGTCATTATAAGCTATCGTCTGTATGGGAATTCTTGAATCAGAATTGTCTTGATCCCAAATGCCTAGCCATAAATCAGGCTCTAATGTGCTGAATTTTTGTTTATGGATTTCTGTTTGTGCGAAGGTAAAATTTGCTGCGATCAGTACGAATAATATTGTTGCTAAGTGTTTCATTAATTATTGAATTTGATTATTGGTTGTGGTTAGTGATGGAACAGAAATAAATTATACCATATCCTTTATTATTTAGCTTAATACTGCGTTGCAAAAATATCACGTACATTCCATGTATGCTCAATTTTTGCGCCTTGTCTTAAGCTAAATAATTGAAAGTCTATTTTGGTATAATTTATTTCTAATCCATCACTTAATTGAAAATGCTGAGTTTGGAGGTGCATAATGATCTGTCAACAGAATGTGAAATAATACGATTGGTAGACTTTGGAAGGTTTTGTTGGTTTAGTAGTGGCGGAAATATGACAATTGGTGGAGGTTTATTATTGGTTTACTATGGGGTAAATGAAAAAACACAGGTATAAATAGCTTATACCTGTGTTTTTAATTAATTGTATTTCAAATTTTTTTTACACAAAACTATGTCTGTATATTGTTTGTTTTTTTCCTTGCTCACAACAGTTTGTTCTTTTTTTTGATCAAAAGAACCAAAATTCATAAGGTTGCTTTAAGAAGTAAAGACACATTATAACATTGGTTGTTATATTATATTTTAATTATCACTTTTCAATTAATTCGACCCCAAAGAAAACCTTTTCCTAACTTCCCTTCCTTCAAATTCAACACGACTATCATTAATATTCACCAACTCATTCAATTCATAGATGTTTTTATAACCATATCCATAAAGATTGATAAATGTAGGAATATTTAGAGCCAGTTTGACTGATTTTACATTTTGGGGACTATTATTGATTGGCGGTACTTTTTCAACTATAGGTGCTGCTGTTTGTTGAGCAGGAACCTGTTGAACTTGCTGTTGTTTATTGACTTGTTGTATTGGTTCCAAATTCAGTTGGCCTGATTTTTTATTTTTTCTTTTGGTCTTAGGTTCTGGTGCTGGCTCAGAGAAATCTTGGCTAAAACTAGAAGGAGCAGGTGGTACAAAGGTTTTAGAAGCAAAATTGATCTGATCACCCATAAAATTGTTGTTACAATAGATCAAGATTCTAGTATCTTTATTGGGAATCAAGTTTTCTAAAGCATCTTGTGTAAATTCGGTGAAGGGTAGATTAATGGCTCCTTTTATGTGGCGATTTTTGTATTTATCTTTGGAGCGAGCATCTAGTATAATGGTATGCTCTTCAGAAGCCAGTTTATTAAAGGTTTCCAGGTTGACCAACCTATCAGTTCTCACCTTTTCTACTTCATTGGTTAGATTGGTAAAATCATCAAAACTCACTAGGGCTTTTGGATAGTTTGTATTGTTTTCTGGTGTTGAATTGACATTCATGGACAAATAAAAAAGAAATTGCCCTACTAGAAACAAAGAAATAAATGTTTTCATGTCTTTTTTTGTTAGAAATGGTGAAGAATATTTGATCTTTAGCGACTTACCATTTATATAATGCTTTATAAGTGGAAATAGTGTCGTAAAGTGTGGATTTATTTT
>JAHDFT010000013.1 GCA_020628015.1 Bacteroidota bacterium | reverse complement strand
CTAAGTAATGAGCAAAAAATAAATTAACCGCACAAATAGGTCTAATTTATTTTTTAGCTGTTACTAAATAATAAAATTTTCCAATTATGCAGCAGCATTTTGATTTACTACATATTACAAGAGAAAATCTGCTTTCAGCTATTGAAGGATTATCTCTACAAACTTTGAATGAAATTCCGAAAGGTTTCAATAATAATATTATTTGGAATGTAGGACATTGCCTTATAGTGCAACAGTTATTATATTATCGTTTATCGAAGCTGAAATATTATGTAGAGCCTTTATGGATTGATAAATATAGTAAAGGAAGCCGACCAGCAGAAGCAATTGAGCAAGAGGAGGTAGATATTATTAAAAGGCAATTAATTGAGTCAATTGATTGGGCTAGAAGAGATTATGAAAATAAAATCTTTGAAACGTATCACACCTACACGACTAGCTTCAATGCTACATTGACAAATATAGAAGATGCCATTGTTTTCAATAATATTCATGAAGGCTTACATTTGGGCTATGTTATGGCTTTGAAAAAGGCTTTATACTGAACGAATTAATCCATCACTAACACTATGAAAAATAATAAACTATGAATAAATATGCCATCATAATTACTTGGTTATCACTCATTCTTATTATAAGTAGCCATCAACTTTTCGCCCAAAAAGAACTGCCCTTACTAGGGCAATTAAGCTTTCCCAATGGCTTGAATGATATTTGGGGATATGTGGCAGAGGATGGAACAGAATACGCCATTGTCGGCAGAGTTGATGGGGTTTCTATTGTTGATGTCTCCAATCCTAGCGAACCAGTTGAGGTATTTTTTGAAGAAGGAGTGTTGAATACTTGGCGAGATATTAAGCATTTTCAAAATTATATTTACGTTTGTACAGAAGGAGGTGGAGGAATAACTATACTTGATGTATCCAAACTGCCTAATGAAGTAAACGTCCATTCCTTTAATGATAATGGAAAAATCGACCGAGCGCATAATCTTTGGATTGATGATGATGGTTTCCTCTATGTCATTGGATTTGCAGATATTGATAATTTATTACCTACTGAAAATCGAGGAGTCAATATTTATAATTTGAATGAAAATCCCATCAACCCTAAATACATCAGTAGCTATTTAAATGCTTATTGTCATGATGCTTTAGTACAAGATGATGTTCTATATACAAGCGAAGTTTATAATGGGGAATTGGGGATTGTTGATTTACGAGATAAACAACAACCAAAGATTGTAGCGAAGGTAAAAACACCTTCAGAATTTACCCACAATGCCTGGCCTTCCGATGATGGCAAGTATATTTTTACAACCGATGAAAGACGAAATGGATTCGTTGCCAGTTACGATATTAGCTCCTATTCAGATGTTAAGGAACTAGATCGTTATCAATCTCGACCAGGAGCCGATTTGATTCCACATAATGCCCATTACAAAGATGGATTTTTACACATTTCCTATTACACAGATGGAGTACGCATCGTGGATGCCCATCAACCAGATGCTTTAACAGAGGTAGCTTATTACGATACAAGCTTGGATTCTTTGGCCACTTCTAATGGTTGTTGGGGAGCTTATCCCTATTTACCTTCTGGAAATATACTCGCTAGTGATCGTCAAGAAGGGCTGTTTATTTTCGCACCTGATTTTGAACAAGCAGCTTTTCTAGCAGGAAATGTCACCAATGCAGTTGACCAACGCAGTATATTTGGAGCTAAAGTAGAACTCTTGAATGCCAATAACCTGCGTAAATCCAATATTTTTGGGGAATATAAAATTGGTCATGCCAATGAAGGAACTTATGATGTACGGGTGATTAAGTATGGATATGACACCTTGATTGTCAATAATGTAACTTTACAATCAGGAGAAACAACTATGCTTGATTTGGCTCTTGAACCCAAGCCAGGAGCCTTATTAACCATCAAGGTAATGGATGATGCAGGACACAGTATTGAAGATGTATTGGTTACAGGAGCTTATTCTGAAGGAAATATTTATGGGAATACAAGAGAAGGTGGAGTTTATACGGTCTTAAACGGTTTGGCTTTTGAGGATTACTATCAGGTACTTATTAGTCATTGGGGATATTTACCCAAAGACACCGTTTTATACCTTCATCCAGATGCTCCTGAAGCAACAATAGTCCTAGAGAATGCTTATTATGACGATTTTCGAACTGACTTAGGTTGGTCTGTGAGTGGTTCGGCCAATGAAGATGGAAATTGGGTAAGAGAGGTTCCATTGGAAACGATTGATTTACGTCCGCCAATAGCTGGTTATGCCAATCCCAAGGCAGATGCAGAGGGAGATAAAGGTGATTTTTGCTATATGACAGGAAATAGGGCTGGTTTTGCCGATTTTTCTGATCTGGATGATGGAATTGCCTTGTTAACCTCCCCTAAATTCGATTTAACTAATTATAATAATCCTGAAATTAAGTTTGCGCTCTGGTTTTACTCGTGGGATGTCGAAGAAGCAGAAAATGGAGATGAGGTAGAGGTACGCTTGTTGAATGGTAAGGAATCAGTAGTGATTTTAGAGGCTGAACCAGACAATTACCCGCTTAGTTTTTGGTGGGAAACCAGTTATTTCCCTGCCTCAGAAATTGAGTTGACCGATGCCATGCAATTGGTCATTAAAGTGACAGCAACAAGCCCTATAGATAAAGTAACCGAAGCCGCTTTTGATGCTTTTGCTATTGTTGACCATTCAGATACAGAAGTAGGTTTGCCTATCGTAGAGGAAAATCATTTTTCTTTTGATTGTTATCCCAATTTTTTTACCAGCGAGACACAATTAAAATCCACCTTTGAGGAGCCTTTAGCCAATCATCTATTCCCATTAAAAGTTTTTGATTTACAAGGCAGATTGATCCTAGAAAAGCAGATTGATGTCAGACAAGAGGTGATTGTGGGCAAGGATTGGCAAAAGGGAATTTATCTAGTATCTCTTAATGGAATGGTTAGGAGGGTCGTTAAACTATAAAAAAAATGGGCAAATAGCAGGGAGATGCTATTGCCCATGTGCTTAACAGCTAATTACATGCTTTCCTCAGCTAAACCACCCATAAATCCTCTAGAATGACCTATAGAATGGTAGCGAGATTTTCAATGGCTCAAATATAAGTAAATATCTCTTATTAGGCAATAATTACATAGAAAGTAGTTTTATAACTTGATGTAAAATAAATTCATAATTAAAATTATATTTTACTTTGATTACTTAGTATGATTGCCTTTTAGCCATTTTTAATTTATTAGAATATACAAAAAAAATAATTAGATTTTTTTTTAATAAATTTTCTTATTTAATGGTTGTTTTAACATCAGTTTGTATTTTCTATCACTAAGTTTGGTTATTTAGATGAAATGCCTACTAAACAATTTATTGTCTCTTGGAGTTAAGTAATGGTGATTCAATTATATCTAGCAAATTGCTGTCCATCAACTACAAAATAAAACTACATGCAAGGCTTTCGTTTTTCTCAATATATTCCTCCAGAAGACAATCGTACTCCTTTTGAAAAGCTCTTAGAGGCTTTCATGGAGATACTGGTGCATACTTCTGGTGATGTGGAGGAGGCCTTAGATTGGTTAAGGCAAATTGATGAAGAATATCAACTCTCCACGCCAGATTATACAATGGAAGATTTTATTAATGATTTAAAGGAAAAGGGCTTTATTGCTGGGGATGGCCAGGGGCAGGGATTTAAAATTACAGCTAAATCGGAACGTGTGATCCGAAAAAGGGCTTTAGATCAAATCTTCGGGCAACTTAAAAAAGGAAAGAGTGGCAATCATCGTACCAACTTTAGTGGTAGAGGGGAAGAAGAGACCGCAGATCGAAGAAAATATCAATTTGGAGATTCTTTAGATCAGATTTCGATGACCGACTCCCTCAGAAATGCCCAAATTCAACACGGCATCAATAGCTTTCGCTTGACAGAAGATGATCTGGAAGTACGAGAGAATGAATACAAGACACAAAACTCTACCGTTTTGATGATTGACATTTCTCATTCCATGATTTTGTACGGAGAAGACCGCATTACCCCAGCCAAGAAGGTCGCTATGGCACTTTCTGAACTCATCATTACCCGTTATCCAAAAGATACCCTTGATATTTTGGTGTTTGGTAATGATGCTTGGCAAATCAAAATCAAGGATTTGCCTTATCTCAAAGTAGGTCCTTATCACACCAATACCGTTGCAGGACTCCAATTGGCGATGGATATTTTGAGAAGGAAGAAAACGGCCAATAAGCAAATTTTCATGATTACTGATGGGAAGCCAACCTGCCTTAAAATCGGTAAGCAGTATTATAAAAACAGTTGGGGATTAGACCCTAAAATTATCAATAAAACACTTAACTTAGCGGCTCGATGTCGCAAAATCAATATCCCAATTACCACCTTTATGATCGCTTCTGATCCTTATCTCCAAAAATTTGTACAGGATTTTACCGCAGCCAATAATGGGCGTGCGTTTTATTCTAGTTTGGACAATCTAGGAGAATTTATTTTTGAGGATTATGTGAAAAATAGGAAGCGTAGAGTGCGTTAGGAACAGTAAAAAAATAACTTTCTATTTTGATTGATAAATTTGCCCCTATACTTCGTTAAAAAGCCTCGCCAATGCCCTGCATTGCCTACGTTTTTTGCCTCGTCTAGTGTCAAATTTACCTAATCAAAACTGTAAATTTATTTTTCACTTGTTCCTTAGAAATGGTAAAAACAGATTAAAAAATATGATAGACACGAATATTAAGACCCTTGGCGAATTGCAAGCATCAGGCTATCAGCCAAAAAACATTAAAGAAGAATTACGTAGCAATTTAATTCATAAATTGCGGAATAAGGAGCCATTATTCAAAGAAATTATTGGTTTTGATAACACCGTAATTCCCGATATTGAACGAGCAATCCTTTCCCAGCATAATATTATTCTACTGGGTTTACGAGGACAAGCCAAAACCAAGATTGCTCGATTATTGGTGCAATTATTGGATGAATACATGCCTGTGGTCAAAGGTTCTGAGTTGAATGATGACCCCATGCAACCCCTTTCTCGTTTTGCGCTTGATTTGATTGCTGAAAAAGGAGCTGATACACCTATTGAATGGATACATCGCTCCGAACGATATTCGGAGAAACTAGCTACGCCTGATGTAAGTATTGCAGACCTAATTGGTGATGTAGACCCCATCAAAGCAGCGAATTTGCGCTTGTCTTATAATGATGAGCGAGTCATTCACTTCGGTTTGATCCCTCGTTCCCATCGTTGTTTGTTTGTCATCAACGAATTACCTGATTTACAAGCACGCATCCAAGTAGCTTTATTCAATATTCTCCAAGAAGGCGACATTCAAATACGAGGCTTTAAACTCCGTCTACCTTTGGATATTCAGTTCGTTTTTACAGCCAATCCAGAAGATTACACCAATCGAGGAAGTATTGTAACACCGCTTAAGGACCGAATTGAGAGCCAGATATTGACCCATTATCCAGCAACAATTGAGATTTCTAGGCAAATTACCGCCCAAGAAGCTCGACTCAAAGCTCCACAAAAGGAAAATATCACCTTCAATGACTTGGCTTTGAATTTAATTGAACAAGTCGCTTTTGAAGCTAGAGATAGTGAATTTGTGGATGCCAATAGTGGTGTTTCTGCTCGATTAACCATTTCAGCAATGGAGAATCTAGCAAGTGCAGCAGAAAGACGAATGCTCATCAATGGAGATGAACAAACTTATGTGCGAGTAGGGGATTTTAGCGGTATTGTCCCTGCGATTACTGGAAAGGTAGAATTGGTTTACGAAGGAGAACAAGAAGGAGCTTTCATTATTGCTCAAAATTTGATTGGCAAAGCGATTCGTACTCAGTTTACCAATTATTTCCCAGATCCAGAATCCATCAAAAAGAAGAAAGAAAGAAGTCCCTATCAAAGAATCATTGACTGGTTTGGAAATGGAAATGATTTGAATCTAATGAATGATTTATCGAATGATGCCTATGCCAAGCAACTGTATCAGGTACCTGGTTTGGTGAATGCGGTAGAAAAGTATCATCCTGACTTGGATCGCCCAAGTAAATTATTCATGATGGAATTTTTATTACACGGTCTTGCTGCTTATTCCTTATTAAGTAAATCCCTTGTACAATCTGGTTTCCAGTTTAAGGATTTATTTAATAGTATGTTTAAGTTTTAAGAAAAACACGATCTATAAACACAGAATGAAAAAAATACTCATACTCGGAGCAGGTAAATCTGCTACTGATTTAATCCAATATCTATTAGATAGAGCCGAAGCCAATGATTGGAAAATCATTGTAGGAGATTTAGACGAGGCCTTAGCCAAGCGCAAAATCAATGGACATGAACGAGGAGAAGCCTTATTTTTCGATGTCTTTGATGAGGCATTACGAAAAAAACTAGTGGAGGAGAGTGATATAGTTGCCTCTCTATTACCCGCCAAATTCCACTATCTCGTCGGACAAGATTGCCTTACCTACAGCAAACATTTCATCACTCCATCCTATGTTTCAGCCAATGACCAAGCCCTTGATGAAGGCTTCAAGGCGAAAGGGCTGTTATATATGGCAGAAATGGGTTTAGATCCAGGGATTGACCATATGAGCTTAATGAAAGCTTATCACGAGATTTTGGAGAAAGGTGGAAAAGTTAAAGCCTTGCGTTCCTACACAGGTGCTTTGATTGCGCCAGAATCTGATGACCATCCCTGGCATTATAAATTCACTTGGGCACCGATGAATGTCGTCCTAGCAGGGCAGGGAGGAACAGCTCAATATTTGCGAGATGGTAAACCTTGCTTTATTCCTTATAATCGTTTATTTACCGATACAGAGGTTTATGAAGTAGAAGGGGTGGGGCGTTATGAAGCCTATGCCAATCGGGATTCCATTAGCTATATTGATACTTATGATCTCAAAGAGGTGCCGACTTTTATTAGAGGAACACTGCGAAAAGAGGGTTATTGTGCTGCTTGGAATGCTTTGGTCAGATTGGGCTGGACAGATAATCAGTTACAAATCAAAGGAGGGGAAGACTTTACCTATACCGATTTACTGACCGCTTTTTTACCCGATTCCAACAAAAGCTCCTTAAAAGAAAGATTAGCGGACTTTTTAGAGATAGATCTTACAGATTCGATTATGGATCGCTTGACTTGGTTAGGTATTTTTGATCATATTCCTGTAAAAAATCCCAATGCCTCTCCCGCCCAAATGCTACACGATTTATTGGTCGAAAAGTGGGTGTTTAAAACGGAAGATAAAGACCTCATTGTCATGCTTCATTTACTAGATTATGAGCTAGATGGGAAGACTTATCGCAAACAATCGGTTATGTCGATGATTGGAAAAGATCACGATCATACAGCAATTGCGGCAACTGTAGGTTTTCCGATGGCAATTATGGTGAAATTATTACTAGAAAATAAGGTCAAGCTTTCAGGGGTGCAAATCCCGACGATGCCAGAGGTCTATATCCCTTGTTTACAGGAATTAGAGACACTTGGCATACACTTTAAGGAGCGAGATATAGAGCTGGCAAATTTATGATAATTTATTAATGTAGTTTAAATTTTGTCAGTTTTATGTAATTATGCGTACTTTTGCTGTTAGCTTTGCTCACCTATTTTAAAAATAAATAGGTGAGCAATTTCATATGCTAACTAATCTATCTACTAAATGAAAGTGCGTCCCTCTGTTTACGCCGCTACTACGTTAAGCATTGCTCTTATAAGTATCCTCCTGATTTTTTCGGGCTGGTCGGGCTGTGAACATAATATAAATAGGGTAGATACACCTTCTAGTGAGGTTATTCATTATAAAGTACCCTTTGTTTGGAAATCCTTAATAGATACCAATCAATTAGGGAAATCCCTTTCTCCACCTATAGATACCAATCTTCAATTTAGCCTACACAAAAAAACAACAGATCTTTTCGATATTATCTTACCACCAATAGAAGGGATAACAATCGATAGCATTATTCTACAAAATATTGATCTGCTATCGCTTATTCCACAGATTCCAGAATGGCTGAGTGAAGATGACCGCTTGGCTCCCCTTTCTTTTATTTCACAAATGCATTATCCTAGATACTTAAAGGTCAATAAGGACAAAATTCAACAACAACTAAGTGAGGATTGGCAATTGCATCAAATTCAGTTGGGTTATCAATGTATGGAAGATGGTTGGAATATTGAATTATTTACAGATACAAGTTATATGGCAATTCCAGTTAAAAAGGCTTGGTTCAATTTCCCTGAACCACTTTTTACCTATTTATTTGAACTCAATAATACATTGCCAGCCGAAGAATTTGCACCATTGTTGAAACATCAATTGTACCTACAACAAAGCCCTATCGTGCTAGGGATGATTCGAAGAATTGAGCAAGGCAATCCTATTCCATTTACAGATACTTTATCTTTAGAAGGTTTAAATGATGTGTTACAAGATGTTAATGAATTTCCGATCCTAGATTGTCAAGAAGTAGAAAAACGTTTGCCAAAAGAAAAGCCATTACCACCTTTAGCCCGTACCATCAAAAATAATATTCGTTTAGAAAGCAAAGTAAAAGCGAATGAAATAGAATTTCACTTCCTAAACTGTCCGAAATATGGTAGCTTGCGCTTGATTACTGGTGGTTTTCAATTACCAGATATTACGATTAAACACAAAGCGGAAAAAGCACCATTATTTAGCCGTTATGTTCCACTTGGGATTTATGATAATCGCAAACTTAAAGCGGATCGTTTGCAAACAGATGGTACTTATAATTATGCCTTTTTGATCAACGAACGCAATGAATGGTTAGATAGTGATTTATTTGGGTTTCAAGCTGTTCAGATCATTCAAGATAAAGAAAAAGAAGGATGGCTTAATGTATTATTGGTCAATACATCCGAACAAAGAGTGGTAGGGAGGTATGATGTTCAATATTATTTCTAAGAAAACTAATATACCTACAAACCTAAAGAGCTATTCCGCTTAGTAACAAGCAAAAAATAAATTGGACATCTTTGTTAGGTTAATTTGTAGCTAGACAAGGCAAAAAACGTAGGCGATGCGAGCATCGGCGAGGCTTTTTAACGAAGTATAGCTGCAAATTAAACAACAAGATGTTGAGTTATTTTTTAGCTGTTACTTATTAATAACATCACATATACTTGTAAACTATTAGCATAGCATGAATACATATGGACATACTTTCCGTATTACAACCTATGGAGAGTCACATGGGAAAGCATTAGGGGTCATTATTGATGGCTGCCCTGCTGGATTAACCATTGATGAAGCATTTATACAAAAAGAATTAGAACGCAGACGACCTGGGCAATCTAAAATTGTAACCCAACGCAAAGAAGGAGATCAAGTCGAGGTACTTTCTGGGGTGTTTGAAGGAAAAGCAACAGGAACACCCATTGCCATGATTATTCGTAATAAAGATCAACGCTCCAAGGATTACAGCCACATCAAAGATCGTTTTCGACCTTCCCATGCAGATTTTACCTATCATCAAAAATATGGCGGTTATCGAGATTATAGAGGGGGCGGGCGTTCTTCTGCTAGGGAGACGGTAGCTAGAGTCGCTGCTGGAGCCATTGCCAAGCAATTCTTAACAACCAAAAACATCAAAATCACCGCATGGGTCAGTCAAGTAGGACATTTACAACTCCATACACCATATCAATCATTGGATTTTAGCCAAATTGAACAAAATATTGTGCGTTGCCCTGATCCAGTAATGGCGGAGGAAATGATTGATTTAATTAAATCGGTTCGCAAAGAAGGGGATACCATTGGTGGGGTAATTCAATGTGTCATTCAAGGTGTGCCTGCTGGATTAGGAGAGCCTGTTTTTGATAAACTCCATGCAGAGTTAGCCAAAGCGATGATGAGTATTAATGCGGCTAAAGGTTTTGAGTATGGCTCTGGATTTGCTGGGATCACCATGCGTGGCTCTGCACATAATGACCAGTTTGAAAAAAATGAGGCTGGGGAAATTGTAACCAAAACCAATCATTCAGGAGGTGTACAAGGAGGTATTTCTAACGGAATGGATATTTATTTTAAGGTAGCTTTCAAGCCAGTAGCAACCATTATGCGAGATCAAGATTCTGTTGATGAGCAAGGGAATGATGTGGTGGTTAAAGGCAAAGGAAGACATGATCCTTGTGTATTACCTAGAGCTGTTCCTATTGTTGAGGCAATGGCGGCTTTGGTGATAACAGATTTTAGTTTAAGAGCGATTAGCCCTTTGTGAAAATAGCTTTAATAAGCGAGTTTTAATAGATATGTAAAGTTGGATATGAATTTGTAGTAATAAACATTGGTTTGTCTTTGTACTGATTATTGATTAGTAAAACAATAATCTGAATGCCCCAATGTTTTGTCATATGTATATAAAAGATATTGCAGATACGCAAACAAAATCGCTTGCATTACAACGAATTTATGGGATTCTATTAATTTTAGAAATACCATATATTTTTTATTGCCTTGCATATACTTCTTGGATAAATAGTAGCATTTCTATTTTTGCTTATGTTATACTATTTGTTTTATATTTTTTGTATAAAAATCAAAAAATAGACTGGGCGATGTTGCTCAGTTGTGTAGTATTCTATCCATTGATGATTGTTGCACCACTCATTAGCTATCCTATAAAATCAGTATTAATTTTTTTTATTGCCCAATTTATATTGGTGAGCTATATTTCTAAAGCACGTTTTATTCAATGGTTAAATGCAATTTTCTTTTGTTGTGGAGCGATTTATCATATTACATTATTTAATTACATAGATAATATTTCCGTATATAATCCAGTATTTATTTCAGAAATTATATTGGGTGTTATAGGGGTTTTTGTTATTATGTATATGCTCTATTTACTCAACAAGCAGATTCTATTTTATAAATCCAATTTAAAACGAACAGCACAATTCCTTCAAGAAATTTCCGACCTTAATCCTCATTTTATTTTTGCAAAAGATATTAATAGAAAATTCACCTATGCTAATCGTTCTCTATTAGATAAATTAGGAATTGAAGAACAAGATTTAATAGGTAAAACTTGGGAGGAAGCCATCATATCCCAATCAGAACGTTTTAATCAACAAGTGAAAAAGGATGATCAGACAGTTTTAGAAACAGGAACAACTGTTTTTAGGGCTTTAGAAAAATTTTTAGGAAAACAGCGAGAAGAAGTATATTTAGAAACCTATAAAACACCTATTTTAAATGATCAAGGAAGAATTACAGGTATTTTGGGGGTAGCAACAGATGTCAGTCAGAGAATGACTGTAGAGAGTCAATTAAAAAAGAGTGAAGAAAGATATAGAACTATTTTTGAAGGCAATCAATTTGGGATTATTACTGGTCAATATGGGGCTTTTATGACAGTTAACGATACTTTTTGTGAAATGACAGGTTATACCAAAACAGAGATTGAGCAAAAAGAATTAACAGATATTATACATCCTGAAGACTATGAAGAGAAAGCAGATGAGGTGAATGCTCGTTTAGAAAAGGGAGAAAAAGGAATAGAATTTAAGAACCGCTTTATAAGAAAGGATGGGACGATTAGACATGCTATTGTTAGGATACATGCTTTGAAAGATGCACAAGATGAACTTACAGAGTGGGTAGCGACTGTTGCTGATATTTCACAATTGGTAGCTATGCGACAGGCTTTACTCGAAAGTGAAGAACGATTTCGTATGATTGTCGAGAATGCCTTAGTAGCCATTATAGGAATTGATGAAAAAGGAATGATTAATACTTGGAATAAACAAGCAGAATATATTTTTGGTTGGGAAAAAGAAGAAATCTTAGGAAAAAATATCCAGAAGATCATTCCAGCAAAACATAGGGCTGGATTGATACGATTTGCTCAAAATGGAGAGCTAAAGCACAAAAATAAACAAATAGAGTTAGAAGGTTTACGTAAAAATGGTGAACACTTCCCATTGGTTTTAGCATTAGCTAATTTACAAACTCAACATGGACATATTGTAAGTGCTTTTATAAGAGATATTAGCGAAGAGAAACGACAGGCAAAACTAATTGACGAAAATATGTTATTGCTTAATAGTAAAAATGAGGAGCTAAAAAAGTACATTGATTCCAATATGCAATTAGAAAACTTTGCCTATTTCGCTTCTCATGATTTAAAAGCACCAATTAGAACGATTGTTAGTTTTTCCCAATTATTAGAACGCTCTGCTAAAGATAAACTAAACAAAGATGAGAAAGAGTACCTTGATTTTATGGTGAGTGCTTCCAAGAATATGCAGAAATTAATAGAAGATTTATTGATGTATTCAAAGGTCAATACCCACAATCACAAAATTGAAAAATTACAACTACCCAATTTAATTGAGCAAATTACCATCGAACTAACTACAATAATTGCAGAAAAACAAGCACAAATCATTATTAAATACCTACCTACTTTTATTTATGCCGATAAAACACAAATGCGGCAATTATTTCAAAATTTTATCCAAAATGCCATTAAATTCCAAAGAAAAGGCATTCCTCCAATTATCACCATAAATTGCCTAGAACAACCACTCAATTGGTTATTTTCTATTAGTGACAATGGCATTGGAATCGAAAAAGAATTTCAACATAAAGTATTTATGCTATTTCGTAAATTGGTCGTTCAAACAGAAGGGACAGGCATTGGTCTAGCACTTTGCAAAAAAATCGTCGAACAACATGAAGGACAAATTTGGTTAGAATCGACCTATGGTGAGGGGACTACTTTTTATTTTACTATTGATAAGGCATTGATTAAGAAAGAATTGGAGTTAGAAGGTGAAGGAGTATAAAATATAATGCTAAAGGTGGAAAATGATATAGAGCCATTAGAATACAATGTTTTTGATGATTTAGAAACAGAATTATTTTGGTTGACCAGTTATGAAATAATTCCTACTACAAATCCAGAAAGAAAGGAAGTACAAATCAATTTTGATTCCGTATATGATGATTTATCACCAGAACATCAATCACATATTTTTCAAACAGTTGTTTATTTTGGTAATTATGACCGTTTTCGTTTTGAACCAGATCGGAAATTTGTTTATTTTCTAAATATGAGAAAAGGAGCTATACTATGTTTTGATCTTCGATTTTGCAATCATCAAAAACAAAATTCGAGAGCAAATAAAATATGTGTTGAGGTTGAGTAAGAAATAAGTAGAAAATCGGTTTAGTAACAAGTGAAAAACAAGTTCCCAATTTTGATTAGTGATGATTTGCTTGATTTACATGATTTTCTTGATTAGTATGGGGGTATATAATCAAGGGCATCAAGGAAACCCTATTCATCAAGTTTAAAAAAAGGGAAAAATGATTTTCTGGTGAGCTGGATTAGTGAAGCCTTTTAACCTTGATTGACATAATGCCCTTGATTATTAATTTGCCCTTAAATCCTCTTGATCCCATAATCCCCTTAATCCCAGTCCAAAAGGGGAATAAAGAATATAATAAAACAAATACGAGCCGTTTAGGAGTCTTTTTCTTTAAATGCCCTTGATTATTAATTTGCCCTTAAATCCTCTTGATCCCATAATCCCCTTAATCCCAGTCCAAAAGGGGAATAAAGAATATAATAAAACAAATACGAGCCGTTTAGGAGTCTTTTTCTTTATCAGTTAAAATGGTCTGTAATTCCATTATGCTAGGCGATATATTCATGATAGCAGTACATATGTTGATTGCCAAATGAACTAAGTCCAATTTTGAAACATTATACTAATAATTGTGAAAGGACTATTTCGCAGGTATGTATTTATTTAAATAAAATGATCACATCAAAATAGCATGACCACACTTGCAGCAGAAAAACAACGCCTAATTGATAGCTTTAAGATTCCACTTTATTTTGTCGCCTTGATATGGGCAATCAAAATATTTGAAACCTTTAGTGGGATTAGTTTAAGTTTCTTAGGGGTATTGCCTAAGCATATTAATGGATTACTGGGCATTTTGACCCATCCACTAGTGCATGGAGATTGGATGCACCTCTTTTCTAACTCTGCGCCTATGATTGTACTAGGATTTTTACTATTACATTCCTACCAACGCATCGCTTGGAAAGTCTTGCCCATGATTTATTTTGGTACAGGAATCATTATTTGGCTAGTCGCACGAGAAAATTACCACATCGGAGCTAGTGGACTGATCTACGGATTGGCTTTCTTTATTGCTTTTAGTGGTTTTTTTAGGAAGGATGTGAAATCGGTTGCGCTGGCTCTCCTTGTTGTCTTTTTATATGGTGGATTGGTGATTGGTTTGTTTAATTTTAAACCAGGGGTCTCTTTTGAAGGGCATATTGCTGGAGCGATTATGGGAATCATCACCGCTTGGAGATTTAAAGGAAAAGACATGCCAGAAAGATTCCTTTGGGACGATGTAGAGGAAGAAGAAGCAGTAGATATTGTGGAGGAGCCTTTCTGGGTAGATCGTCAAAGCCAGCCTAAAGTTTCTCGTTCTATAAGTATAGAAGGAGAGGAAGCAAGACCCAAGGAGCCTGAATCTACAATAAGTAGCCCATTTCAGGGTAAATCAACGGCTTTAGATGCGCTTAAGGATTGGGAAAAGACTATAGAGGAAAGGAAAAATAAACCAAATCAACAAATTGCGATGAATGATGATGAGGAAACGGATAAAACGGAGGAAAAGGAGCAGATAGAGCTTAAAAATAAGCCTTCCAGACAGATTCCGATTAGTGGTGGGGAGGAAACAGAACAAGAGGATGATACTACGGCTGGAAATAAAGATAAGTCTACTAATTCTGATTCGATTTATGATTGGGAGGTGCGTTTTAATTATGTGCCTAAGAAGAAGAAGGGGGATAAGTAAAGTGATGCTTTATTGGTAGTCTAAAAAAGAAAGAGGAAAAACATTAAGAAATTAAGGAAGGCATTAAGACTATTTTTCTTAATGACCGCAGAGCGGTCACAGTACCTTAGCCAATAAAAGTCTCCCCTAATGGCTCGACCCTAGCAGGGTCGCACTCTACCGAATTTCATGAGAAATCCCCCAATATGTCATGCACTCAAAAGCACTTAACTCCCTTAATGTGGGTGTAATTGGAGGGCTTTTAAATTTTTCTCCTCCAATTGAAAGTATTCATTGAAACTTGACAGGTCGCTTCTATGGAGCTTTTATCTATTTTGCTTTGTTTTTCTACAAACAGTGATGCTCCTACAGAGCTAATATTGATAGCTCCGTAGGAGCCTTGCTGTCTGTAGATAATAAGTGCAGTAAAACTTATAAGCTCCATAGGAGCAACCTGTCAAGTTTAGAAGACTATTTCAATAAAGCTTCTAAGCAATAGTCAAAAAATAATTTCCTCATTTTGACTGATAAATTTACCCTTATACTGCGTTAAAAAAGCCTCGCTGCGGTGCTGCATTGCCTACGTTTTTTGCCTTGTCTAGGGGCAAATTCCCCTAATCAAAATCGGGGAACTTATTTTTCACTCGTTACTAAAGATTTATACTTGGAGTTTTCAATAGGGGAGACAAATCCCAATTATGTTCTTTTAATCTTTCAAGAAAAAATGATATTTATTGTTCTATTATTGATCTATTTATACTTTTCTACAAAGGTTTTAACCGCCTCCACAAAAGCATCTGGTTCATTATCCATAGGGGAATGACCAGAGTTCTCAAAAATAATCAACTCTTTATCTTCCGTACCTACATTATTATAAGCAGACTCACCCAAAGCAGGTGGAACAACAAAATCATATTTCCCCCACAAAAACAAACAAGGCTGTTTGATGTCTTTCAAACGACTCGTATAAGCGAGGGTTTCTGCTTCATTAAGCAATAAAGAGGAAGTATTGTTGCCAGAAATGCCACTAGTGACAAGGTTAGAAGGAGAAAAAAGTAAAGGGCGCAAACCACCACCACAACCAGAAAACTCAATATCGTCAATCATGCCTTCCGCTTCGTAAGCACGGCTATTGATTTCCCCACCTTCTTCAATGCTAATGCCACCGATTTCCGCAGTTGCGGCAAAGGAGATCATTTCTGTCCAAAAAGATACATTATTAAGGGATAAAATCTCTGCTGCACCAATTCGACGAAACATTTTTAGGGCTTCTTTATTGAGTAAAGGAATGTCATGTGCACCATCCACCTCAATCCATCCATCAACATCGTATTGATTTTCACCAGTAATCATATAAGCCGTTCCCAAACTACCGCCCCAACTATGTCCCATCAAAAAGACGCTAATATCTGAGCCATAATTGAATTTTAAAGCAAAAACGAGTGCTTGCAAATCATCTACCATTTGCTTGACCGAAACATCGCTCCCTTCATAATGGCCATGTGAACTTCCTTGCCCTCTTTGATCCCAATAGACCATTGCATAATCTTCCTCTAAATCATTAGCAAATTGTCCACAACGATACTCCAAGCCATTACCGCCTGGTCCACCATGAATTACTAGAATAAATACCTTTGAAGCTCCATTTCCATACACATAGGCAGGCATGTCGGCACCTTCATTTCGAACATAAATGACTTCACTCATGTCTTCACTCAATTCACCTTCTTCTGTTGAGCAAGCAGCAACTAGCAATAGGCAAGTGCCTAATAATAAGATGCTGATATAGTTAATATATTTAGTCATGATTTTTATTGATTGGTTTGGGAATGCTTAGTAATAGATTAAAAATAAGCTGATCATTTTTACTAATGATACACATTTCTTTTCTTAAACCGACCTTATGGATTTTAGGTAAAATGTTTCAAAAATTCGTTAAGCACAAAATACTGTTTGAGCGCAGCGAGTTTATTTTGTGTAGGATTTTTGGAGCATTTTGCCGTTAAGAAATCCATACAGTCTTGATTTTTGCTTCTTTTGATCAAGCAAAAGAAGAGCCAATAGTAGTAATCAAGGGGATGAATAAATGATGTACAAAACGAACTATATTTTTTATAATATTAGCTCGTAATTTATCTTCTAAACCGATTCTTCCTAAAATAAACCGTCACCCCAGCTTCGAGCATAGGCAATACATTGACAGTGGTATTGTAAGGTAATTGTAGGGAGATCCCTGGACGAATATGCCAAGCAAAAGGACGATCCTTATAGATAGATAAATCTCTACCAAAACCCCAAGACCAACCTAGCAACCAATAACCCCTAGCAGCTCGCTCCACCTCAGATACAAAACCATTATTGGATACCTCGAAAGTAGTTCCTGCATTGTAGACCTTCCAATAACCTGTATTGAAGAAAGTCTCTAGCTTAAAACCTCTTTGCTTGGTACGACGATAACCCCAACCTGCTTGGATAAAGGTGCCAGTATGGGTATTAGGCAAGTGATAAAAGCCAGCATCAAGGGTAAGGAGCTTTTCTTTATACTTAATTTTGACCCGACGCTTGCGTTGTTTTTCGATATTCGTTTTTTTGTAAGGAACCTGAATCCCGATTTTGGCTCCAGGGTGTGTACCTAAGTGACCTAGATAAGAAAAGTCTATCTGAGCAAAAGCTACAGTAGCGAATAGGGATAGGCATATGGATAGAAGGATATTTTTTAACATACTATTATTTTTGTGGTGATAATAGGGGATCAATCAAAATCAAAATGCAAATTTATTTTTTTACTGTTCCTAAACCTAGTTATAGAAAAAATATTTCTCAGTTTAATTTGTATTAGTGCTGGATGATGTTTTAATAATCATTTATTGGAGTATCATTAAAGTGTCATAATCTATATTTCATTTGTAAATTTAGGGAAACTCTTCTATTATTGTCAATCGTAATTAAACAATTATTATAAAGCAGTATTTTTTGTAATTAAGCTGCAATAACTATAAGAACAGTCAAGCGTCAAAACAAGCATTCCCAATTTAACAAATGTACTAGCCTCTAAGGATATTTTATATATTATCAATTAAGTAATTTTATTTTAGACAACCTTAACCCTAGTCTTTTTAATTAACCTGCATTAAATGTGATCTATTATTTAATCATAGTAATGATAATCGTAGAGGTGTATTTGTATGCCTAACTTATTATTACTAATGGATAAAACCCTAGTGATTATGAAGTATTTTGAAGAAACTTATCCCAATATCAGTCAATTCATTGCAGATCATGGTGAGCTGTATTTGGGAAATGATATTTACAATATGTCTTTGGTAACGCTGGCTACTGAGGAGGCGGTGATTTGGCAGAGTTCGAGCTTGCATCCTTCTATTGACCAAGCTTTGGATGCTGCTGAGTTGGTGATGAAAGAATGGTTGGCTAGTAGCCGAAGAAAGATGATGGTCGTATATTAAATGGATGGGCTAGGGGAGTAGTAGCTCCCTAAATATAGCCTTATCTTTAACCTTCCATTTTTTTGAGTATCCTTTCTATTTGATACATATGGTGGTTGAAGTGGGTATTGTGAAAATCTAAGCATTGGTAGATAGATAATTTACCTGCTGCTGGATGCTTATAGATATTCCTACGGATTAAATTGTCTGGTATACGGTTGATCGTGGAACGCAATGCTTGACGATTGTCCTGCCATCTTTGTCGGAGTTCTGCAAAGTCAGAATAATCGGCAAATTGCTGTGCTATTGGTGGAGCCTTGAATTTCAATGGGGAAGCAATAATTGCCTTAAAGACAAAGTAGCGAATTTTGGTGAAAATCGTATTGGCAGGAATATTCTTTGGATAGGTCAGCTTTTTCTCTATATAATCTATGGATGCTTTTTCTCCCAACATCAAATGCTCACATACCTGCATAAGCGACCATTTTCCCTCCGCTTCAGGCTGGTTGAGCTGTTCATTATTGAGCTTTTCTAAACGTTGCATTAATGCTTCTCGCTTCTTTTCTAGTACTAGAAATTGATTCCGTAATTTATCGTCCATATTTTTTATCAAATATAATGATGGTTGTTTGTTTAGGAACAAGTGAAAAATAAGTTTATAGTTTTGATTAGGGAAATTTGCCCCTAGACGAGGCAAAAAACGTAGGCAATGCAGTGCCTTGGCGAGGCTTTTTAACGAAGTATAGGGGCTAATTTATCAATCAAAATAAAATTTATTTTTTTACTGTTCCTTAGGTTTGATTTATCTATTTCAAGTCAGGAGCCTTTCTATGTTGACTTTTTTGCTCATAAGCATAAGCAATTTCTAGTAAAACTGGCTCACTCCAAGCTTTACCAAAAAACGAAAGCCCTACAGGTAAACCATCTATCCAGCCCATTGGTACAGTAATATTAGGATAGCCTGCAATCGCTGCTGGAGAACTAGAAGAAATGCTGTAATGATCGCCGTTGGTCAAATCCGTTTTCCAAGCAGGACCGCCTGTAGGAGAAACGAAAGCATCTAAATTATGTTCTGCCATTACCCGATCAATCCCCTCTTTTTGACTGTGTTTTTGCATCAAAGCCAAAGCTTCTTTATATTCCTCATCCTCCAAATCTCCTTTTGCTTGTGCCTGCTTTAACAAAGCGTGATCGAAATATTCCATTTCAATCTCATCCTTAAAAGTCAACTGGATCAATTCCTCCAAGCTTTTAACCGCTGCATTTTTGCCTAAAGTAGTAAAATAATCATTTAAACCTTGTTTGAATTCGTATAATAAAACCTGAAAAGAAGGTTTGTTAATACTTTCCTCTGTAATTTTATCAATTCTGATGACCTCTGCTCCTTGCTTCTCCATAAATTTTGTCGCTTTATAGGTCAATTCATCTACTTTGAAATGCTTACCTAATGGAGGTGTATAAAGACCGATTCTCTTACCTTTTAAACCATCTTCTTTTAGAAATTGAGTATAATCTGAGTGTGTTTTTCCTTCGCTTGCTGCGGTTTTACTGTCTTTATCATCTACTCCTGTCAATATACTCAAACAAATGGCAGCATCTTTAACGGTGCGAGCCATTGGACCAGGGGTATCTTGAGTAAAGGAAATGGGAATAATGCCTGCTCTACTAATTAGACCGACAGTAGGTTTGATGCCAACGATACCATTATTATTAGAAGGACAAACGATAGAACCATTGGTTTCGGTACCAATAGCTAATACGGTAAGATTGGCGGCAACTGCAACAGCAGAACCAGCACTAGAACCACAAGGGTTCCTAGTGACATCATAAGGATTGAGGGTTTGACCACCCAATCCACTCCAACCACTAGAAGAAAAGGAGCTGTGGAAATTTGCCCATTCACTAAGATTGGCTTTCCCTAAAATAACCGCTCCACTTTCCCTTAATTTTTGGGCTACCCAGCTATCCTGTAATGGCTTAGAATTGGCTAAAGCTCTTGCACCTGCGGTGGTAAACATTTTATCATGGGTATCAATATTATCCTTCAAAACGACAGGAATGCCATGCATGGCTCCCCTAGATTTTCCATTTTTCAATTCTTTATCCAATTTTTTAGCAATGGCTAAAGCATCTGGATTGATTTGTAAAATAGAGCGTAGGGGGGAAGGACCATTTTGATCAATAGCTTTGATGCGATCTAAATAGGTTTGTGTCAATTCTTGTATGGTAAAATCACCATTTTTATAGGCGGCTTGGATTTGGTCAATGGTGATTTCAATCACCTCAAAATCTGCTTGTAGACTATTTTCCATAGTAGGATTAATTGCTGCTTTGGCTAGAGATTTGTCTCCAAAAGAGGTATACAAAAAGATACCTAATGTCATGACTAAGGTAAATATAAAGATCGCTTTTTTCATATGTTTAGTAGGTTTTTGTACTATTACTTATTCTTGCTCCTCCAAAATCTCCTTCGCAGTCTGCCATTTCCAATCCTTATTCGCCACAATTTGCTCTAGTAGGGGTTTGGCTTTTGTCCAATCATCATTTTTGAGATGCGCTAGAGCAATATACCAATTACCTTCTGCGCTATACTGCGCTGGATTCAATTGCTGACTTTTTTCAAATTGTTGAATGGCTTTTACTGGTTCTGCTTTTTCTTTGTAAAGATAGGTTAATCCTAGATAAAAATGCTGTTCTGCGGTAGCATTTGTTGAATTGGTCAAGGGTTCTAATAGATTCGCAGCACTTTCGTATTTTTCTTCTTGATAAGCTTTAATCGCTGTTTTCCAATTCTGACTGAGATCATTTCCTTGACTCATTGTTATTGTAGGAGCTTGATGTCTATTGCTAAGGTAATGATCAGCCATTTGAGGGGCAGTCTGGCTAGAATTTGCTAAGAATAAGTAAAGGAACAAGGCAAAAACGGCAGGTAATAACATCGCAGCAATTCTCAACCATCTAGTGCGAGGTTGTAACTGACGTACTTTAGTTTCCTTTTGATCTGTATCTGTTTCCGATGTTTTTGTTGGTTGACTAGGTTGGACAGAAGTTTTTGTTGCCTCTGCCTCTAGGAGTTTTGCCCATCTCTGCTTTTGTTCAACATTAAAACTAGCATTCATCATGACCGCCACTTCTACCTCCTCCTTAAATTCCTCATCTTCGGTCATTAATGCATCTAGTTCCTGTCGTTCTTTGTCGGATAATTCTTGATCTATATATTTATCGAGTAATTCGTATTTATATGCCCTTTCCATGATCGTAATTTTAATGTTTGATGTTTTAGGATGAATTTTTGTCGTTCTAGGGATACCTTTTTGATTCAAAGACTAAGTTTGCCGTTTAGGTATAAGTTGTCCCAACCAAACTAACAACTTAGGTAGTCATCACCCCAATAGATCGACACTTTTCTTTTTTAACTGATTGAAGCACTTTCTTCTCATACTTTTAATAGAGTCATAACTACCATATCCAAGCACACTTTGTAATTGTTTCAATCCAATTCGATCAATATAAAAACCTTTGAGCAGGCGACGACATTTCTCTCCCAGCTTAGTCCAAGCAGCTTGGAAAGCATCTAATTGATTACTTTTTTGTTGGCTAAGGTTATTGGCTGTCTCTGCTTTGGTAAGGGGGTCAAAATCTTCGTCATATAAACCTGATTTTGAGCCTAGATAATAATCGGCCTGTTCTGTTTCTAGGGTATCTAAAGAAACAGACCGCTTGTTTTTTTCAAGCTTTTGTAACCAAATATTTTTGACAATAGTAATGAGGTAGCCTCTAATATTTCCATGTTTGACAGAGCCTTTTAGTATAGCTCGTCTGAATTTCAAAAAGCCATCCATATATACATCCTTCGCATCTGCAATATCGCATTGATATTTTTTCTGTAACCAGTCTAGTACATAAGTATAGTGTTCGATAAATATGCCATCAATGGCCTTTTCATTACCTGCTTGTAGCTCTTTTACAATTTGATCGAATTCCGTAGCGTTCATAGGGATAATTGATTTTCAAAAAAAGGTAAACCTTTATGGGAGATAAATTTGGAATTTTTAATGTATATGATATTGTCTTAATTGTTTTACTCAATTGGAAATCGCAGTTCTACCTTAGTCCCAATATTTTCTACATCTGCTTGATTGTCAGATATTTCTAGGCTAATTGGGTAGACTTGCAATTTATTGAGCAGTTCAATTCTTCGTAGCATATTTTCCTTACCAAAAGATTGGTGATTTTTTCGATGTTTTTGATTAAACTGGCTAGACTTTTCTCGACCAACACCATTATCTATCACCTCACAAATGAGGTAGTTATCTTGGGTGGTAAAACGAAGGTCGATATGTCCACCTGCTTGTGGTTGGCGATGTCGTAAACCATGCCAGATGGCATTTTCTACATGTGGTTGAATGAGCATGGGTGGGATGGCAATATCCATTAGATCCAAATCTGGTTCAATAAAGATAGTATAAGTAAACGCTTTTCCAAACCGAAGTACTTCTAAATCTAAATAAATGGATAAAATTTCTATTTCCTCCTCCAAAGTGATCCCATCCAATTGGGAATAATTCATGGATTGACGCATGAGCTTGGCGAAGTTAGCAAGGTATTTATTGGCGGCTTTGCGGTCATTTTGATCTACATAATGACTAATGGACTGTAAGGAATTAAACATAAAATGTGGATCCATCTGTTTGCACAAGGATTTCAATTCTACTTTTGCCTGCTCTTGTTCCAAAGCGTGATTGTATTCCTTCTCTTTTTCTAGGAGTTCATCCGATAAACGTCGAGCCTTCTGTGCTTTTCTATAAAGGAAAAATATAAAACCAGAAAGAAGTAAAACAATACTTCCTCCAATCGCCAAAGCACGAGTGCGAGTACGAGAATTGGCCAGTTTTTCCTCCATAATTGCCTGCTGCTGCACAAATGCCAAGCTATCTTCTACTTGTTTGACCGTATATTCATGTTGTAATTCTAATTGGGTAAAAGCTCGTCTTTTTTCAATGCTATAAAGGGTATCTTGAAAAGTAGTGTAAGCCTCAAAATAATTCAATGCAGCTTTACTATTCCCTCTTGCCTTTTCGATTTCAAACAATAATAAAGCAACATCACTCTGTAGATTGGGAAAAGGATAGTCATTGGCAATTTTATAGGCTTTTTGGGCGATAGTGCGAGCTTCATTTAGGAATCCTTGTTCCTTTTTGATGGCTGCATAAGTGTGGTAAGCCGCAACAATCTCCTCCTGATAAGCCGATTTTTCAATAACTGATAAATTATCCTTAATCAACTTTTCGGCAAGTGTCAATTCGCCTTGTTGCAATTTCATAGAAGCAAGGGAGGCTCCTGAAAAAGCGATCATATCTGGATTGTCTAAGGCTAAAGCAGTTTGATAAGCTTTTTCATAGTAGTACAGAATTTTTTCGGCTGGCTTTTGAAATTCTTTGTGTAGGGTTCCTATATTGACCAAGAGAATCACTTGACTATACTGATCTTTGGCCTTGTAATAATAATCGTATGCCTTGTTGAGGTATAATAAAGCATTGTCAAAATCCTTCATTTTCTGATACAAGGCACCAATTGAATTATTTAAACCAGCTATATCAGTTTCTGATTGTCTTGCCTCTTGCAGTTGTAGTGCTTGGAAAAGGGATTTTAAAGCGAGTGGATAATTGCCTTGAATCTCATAAATATCCCCATATCTTTTCAATGTCCGTCCAAGTTTTTGAGGGTCATTATCGGAAGCTTTGATGAGGTCTATGGCTTTTTGATTGAGGCCTAGAGCTTTATCGAATTCTCCTGTTTTGGTAAGGAGGGAAGTGTAGTTGTTGATATAGGTGATAATACCATGTGTATCCTTCGCTTCCTCCATCTTGGCAATCGCCTTTTCATTGAATAGGGCGGCTTGTTTGGTATCTGCTCGCCTTTGATAAGTAATGGCTTTGATATTATAACCCTTGGCCAGCCAGCGAGGTAAATTTTGCTGTTCGGCAAGCTCAATTAAACGATTGGCATAGGTTTCTGCTTTTTCGGTTTGTAGGAGGCTGTGATGGGTGAAACCAATGTCATCTAGTAGCATGGCAATCAAAGGGTAGGGGAGTGGTTGTTGATTTTCTGCGATTGTTAATGCTTTTTCTAGGCTTAGAATCGCTTTTTCCAATTGATAATTGGCTCGTAAAGCGTCTGATTGGGTTTTAAGGCTTCTAATTTGCCAATTTGGATTGGACGTTTTAGTGGCAAAATCAAATAGTTGTGTGGATAGTTGGACGACTGTATCTGCTTGCTTTTTTAGATGACTTCTACAGTAATCATCAAAGGCTTGCATTCGCAAAGTATCGGCTTTAGAAGTATTATTCCATATAGACAAAAGGCTGTCTGTATTTACTTCCTGTTGTGCCATTACTGGTGATGGAGGTAAATGCAATAAGATGATTAAGCCTAAATTAATGAGGCTTGTAATGTGCTTTTGTCTAAACATAGGATTGTTTCATGAGTAGGAGTAGAGCGTGAAAAAAGGGTAAATGTTTGTTTTGTGAAAAGATTTGAGTGCATGACATATTGGGGGAAGGTGTAATCTTTATTATGAAGGTCTTATACTTACACCCTTTGAGATGGGGTATGTTAGCTATTTTTCTTAATGACCGCATAGCGGTCACAGTACGTTAGAAAATAAAAGTCACCCTAATATCTCGACCCTAGCAGGGTCGCACGCTACCGAATTGCATGAGAAATCCCCCAATATGCCAT